>NZ_SMKB01000018.1:0-56425 GCF_004348575.1 Actinomadura sp. 7K534 | reverse complement strand
GGGGGAGGCCGATCCGCCTCCGGGCGGGTCGGTGTCGCTCTCGGCGGCGTCGAGGGTTTCCTCCAGTAGGTGGAGGATCTGGGAGTTGAGGGAGCGCCGGTCTCGGGCGGCCTGCTCGACCAGCCGGGCGTGGAGTTCTTCGGGAAGCCGCAGCGATATCCTGACCATGGCACTACGGTGGCTGCATGGCGACGCCAGGTCCCGGGCCAAGGCGCTCAAGGACATCGCCGCGGGCCTGCCGGTGCGGCGGCGGGCGGGGATGCCCCGGTTCAAGAAGAAGGATGTGGCCGATCCGACGCTGAACTACACCCGCCGCGGGTTCCGCCTCAGGGACGGGCGGCTGCATCTGGCCGGGGGGATCGCGGTGCGGGTGGTGTGGTCGCGGGATCTGCCCGCCGGCCCGTCCTCGGTGCGGGTCTACCGCGATTCGCTCGGGCACTGGTACGCCTCCTTCGTCGTCGCGGCGCGGGTCGAGCCGCTGCCCGCCACCGGGCGGGTGATCGGCGTGGACTGGGGTGTGACCGAAACGGCGACCACCACCAGCGACGATCACGACCTGCCGCACTCTGGGCACGGGGAGAAGGCCGCTGCGCGGATCGGCCGGTACCAGCGGCAGATGGCCCGGCGCCGCGCCCCCAGCGGCGGCAAGCAGACCAAGGGGTACCGCAAAGCCCGGCGGCAGGCGGCCAAGGCGCATGAGAAGGTCGCGCGGCAGCGGACCGACGACGCCCGCAAGTGGGCCAAGAAGGTCGCCCGCGACTTCGACGCGGTCGCGGTCGAGGACTTCCGCCCCAGGTTCCTGGCCCGCTCGACGATGGCGCGCAAGGCCGCCGACGCCGCGATCGGCGCCGCCAAGCGGGCCCTGGTCGAGATGGGCCGCAAGCATGGCCGGGATGTCCGGCTGGTGGACCCGGCGTACACCACGATGGACTGCGGTGAGTGCGGTGCGAGAGCCAAGCATCGCCTGCCGCTGTCCGAGCGCATCTATACCTGCACCGCGTGCGGAGCTTCCCGGTCCCGGGACAAGAACTCCGCGCGTGTGATGCTGGTCCGGGCGGGTCTGGACCCGGACGGTGCCGATGGCGCAAGACCTCCCGCCCCGCCGGGGCGGGAGGCGGCCTGAGCCGTGAATCCCCGCATTTCTCATGACGGGAGGGGACAACGAGAATCCCCTCCCTTCAGAGAGGGGAGCAGTCAAATCGGTTCGTCGCGGATGACGTCCAGGTTCATGAAGCGCGGGCCGCTGGTGCAGCGGGCCTGGAGCTCCGCGGCGATCTGCTGGGTCTCGGGCAGGTCGTTGTTCAGCATCGCCGCCTCGTAGGACGGGAACTCCACGATCTCCACGAAGTGGGCCGGGTTCTCGCGGTCGCGCGTGTGCGTGTCGCGGGACACCGTCCGCTTGCCCTCGGTCGCCGCGGCCCACCGGTCGAACAGCGGGTCCAGCTCGTCGGGACGGTCGGTCTCGTACTCGATGATCTGCATGAAAGTCATGTGCTGCCCCCCTAACGGACGCTCACGTGCTCGTCCTTGAGCGAGTGGCGGATCTCTTCGCGGAACTCCGGGCTGTCGGTGTGCCCGTGCACCGATGCCGCGTGCTCGGCGGCGGCGCGGACGACCTCGTCCTCCTCGCCGCTGATGGTCAGCGTGCATCCCGACTCGCTCGGCATCTCCCGGCAGTCGGCCACTTTGCGCATCGTTCCTCCCCGTGTCGGTGGCCGGGCGGCCGACGCGTGCGGAGGAGAACATGCTTCGCGGCGCCGGCCTCCTGGCCGTCCCCATGCACCGCCGAATCACTACTTATCGTGACATACCCCCAGGTCAGCCGGAACTATCCGGGGAGAGTCTGCCCGGCCCTTCCGGAGAGCGCCACGCCCTTTCAGCGGGAGTTCTGCTCTGCCTCGTGCCAGAAGGTGCGGAGGGCGGCGGCGGTGGTCTCCGGTGCCTCCCAGGCGGGGGAGTGGGCGGCGCCGGGGATCACGACCTTGGACGCGTTGAGGCGCTCGGCCATCGCGGCCTGGGCGGCGGGCAGCCAGGCGTCGTCGTCCTCCCCGTAGAGGACCAGGACGCGCAGGTTCGTGCCGGCGCAGTGCTTGGCGAGCTCGTCGACGCGGTCCGGGGCGGTGAGGATCTCGTTCGCCATGCAGATCAGGCCGGTCTCGGAGTTGCCGAGGGTGCGGGCCTTGACGAAGGCGATGATCTCCGCTTCGAGACCCTTGCCCGTGTAGTCGGGTTCGAGCGCGATCTGCCAGATGGTCTCCATGCCGAGTTCCGGGATGGCGTCGCGGAGTGCCTTGGCCCGGTCGGCGGTCGGGCCGGTGACGGCGGCGGGACCCGAGCTCATCAGGGTGAACGAGGCGGGGCGGACCGCGCCGGCGAGCACGGCCTCACGGCAGACCAGCCCGCCGAACGAGTGGGCGACGAGGTGCGCCGGGTCGGGGCCGAGGGCCTCCAGCAGGGACGCGATGTCCTCGCCGAGCGCGGCCCGGGTGTAGGCGGCCGGATCGTCCGGGCCGATCGACTCGTACTGGCCGCGCATGTCGATCGACACGACCCGGCGGCCGGACGCGGCGAGCGTCTGCAGGACGGCGAGGAAGTCCTCCTTGCTGCCGGTGAGGCCGGGCACGAGGAGGGCGGGAGGGCGCTCGGGCACACCGGATCCCGGGAGGGCCTCCAGGGCGGCGAACGAGCCTCGGGAGGTCTCGATGTTCGTCCGGCTGACGCCGGGGGGCAAGGTCAGGAACCGGGGCGTGCTCACGGAGGACCACCATACTCAATCGGCGGCAACGGACACCCGTGAAAAACCTTCGGTGGTAGCGTCGGCAGAGTGCGTCCGAAGCCTGCCATCTCCGCGCACCGCCGTGACGAAGCCGGGCTGACCGGCCTGTCCATGGCCGTCGACTCCGGTGCGGAGTACGTGGAGATCGACATCCGGCGGACGGGGGACGGGCGCCTCGTCGTCCACCACGACGCCGAACTCGCCGGGCTGCCGCTGAACCGGCTCACCTACGACCGGGTGCAGGAGCTGGCGCCGCGGCCCGTCCCGCTCGTCAGCGAGGCGATGAAGATCATCGGGGGCCGGGCGCAGGGCCATCTGGACCTCAAGGAGCGCGGCACCGAGCACGAGACGGTGGAGCTGGCCATCGAGGCGTTCGGACCGGACCGCTTCGTCGTCACCACCCGCGAGGTGCTGTCGCTCGTGCAGATCAAGCGGGCCTTCCCCGAGGTGCGGACGGCGCTGTCGGTCGGACGCAACCTGTGGGAGCGCGGCATCGCGCACGACTTCGCGCCGCTGCGCCTGCTCCGCAAGGCCGGCGCCGACATGGTCGCCGTCAACCACCGGCTGGCGCGCGTCGGCGTGCTGCGCCAGTGCGGCCGCGCGGGGATCCCCGCCATGGTGTGGACGGTCAACGCCGAACCGGTGATGCGGCGGTTCCTCGGCGACCCGCGCGTCGCCGTCCTCGTCACCGACCACCCCGACGTCGCGCTGAAGCTGCGTGACGGGCGGCCCTGACGGGGACCGCGACTCAACCGCGAGACCGGCGGGAGGCCCCGCGGTTGATGCCGGTGCTAGGCGCTCTGCGGCGCCTCGGTCGTGTCCGCGGCCGGCTTGCCGGCGCGGGTGCGGCGACGGTTCCGGCTGCGCTTGCGCTCGGTCGCCACGGCGTCGACGACGTTGTCGTCGGCGCCGCCCTCCGAGCGGGCGGACGAGCCCCCGCGCCCCCCGGCGGCCGTGCCGCCGGCCTCCGCGGCGGTGTTCTTCGCCGCGGCCTCGACGGGCTTGCCGCCGCGGGTGCGGGCCCGGTCGCGCTTGCGGCGCCGCGGCCGGGGACGCTCACGCTCCCGGTCGTGCCCGCGTTCGGTGCTGCGGGTCCGGCCGGTCTCGCCGATGTCCTCCAGCTCCTCGGCGTCCAGCCCCGCGCGGTCGTGCCGCTTGTCCTTGGGCAGCCGGCCCTTCGTGCCCTCGGGGATGCCGAGGACGGAGAAGAAGTGCGGGGACGTGGAGTAGGTCTCCTCGGGAGCGGCGAACGGCAGGTCGAGCGTGCTGTTGATCAGCTTCCACCGGGTGAGGTCGGACCAGTCGATGAACGTGACGGCCACGCCCTCCTTGCCCGCGCGGCCGGTCCGGCCGATGCGGTGCACGTAGGTGTCGGCGCTGTCGGGGCACTCGTAGTTGACGACGTGCGTGACGTCGTCGACGTCGAGGCCGCGGGCGGCGACGTCGGTGGCGACGAGCACGCCGATCTTGCCGCTGCGGAACGCGCGCAGCGCCCGCTCGCGCTGGCTCTGCCCGAGGTCGCCGTGGACGGCGGCGGCGTCGAAGCCCCGCTGCACCAGGTCGGCGGCGACCCTGTCGCAGGCCCGCTTGGTCTGGCAGAAGATCATCGTCAGCCCGCGGCCCTCGGCCTGCAGGAGACGGGCCACCATCTCCGGCTTGTCCATCTGGTGGGCCTGGAACACGTGCTGGACGACCTGCGGCGTCGCGTCCGACTCGGTGTGCGACTCGGCCCGGACGTTGGTCGGGCGGGTCAGGTAGGCGCGGGACAGCGCGACGATCTCGCCCGGCATGGTCGCCGAGAACATCATCGTCTGCCGCTTCGCCGGGATCCGCTCGATGATCCGCTCGATGTCCGGCAGGAAGCCGAGGTCGAGCATCCGGTCGGCCTCGTCCAGCACCAGGATCTCGATCTGCGAGAGGTCGAGGTGCTTCTGCTTGACGAGGTCGAGGAGGCGGCCCGGGGTGCCGACGACGACGTCGACGCCCTCCCGGAGCGCGTCGATCTGCGGCTCGTACGCGCGCCCGCCGTAGACGGACAGCACGCGGGAGCCGAGCTTGCCGCCGGCGACCAGGAGGTCGTCGGTGACCTGGAGGGCCAGCTCGCGGGTCGGCGCCACGACGAGCGCGCGCGGTGCGCGGCCGCCGTGCTCGATGCGCTGCAGCAGCGCCGCACCGAACGCGAGGGTCTTGCCGGTGCCCGTGCGGGCCTGGCCGATGATGTCGTGGCCGCCCAGCGCGATCGGCAGGGCGAGCTCCTGGATGGGGAACGCTTCTACGATGCCCTCTGCTTCAAGGGCGTCTGCTATCTCGGGGACGACCCCGAGTTCACGAAAGGTAGTCAGGGCTTTCAGCCTCCAATATGCGGGGTCTCCTGCTCCCGGGTGCGGCGCGGCGCGCGGCGGGCGCCACCGCGTGGGCACACCCGCCTAGCGTCTGCCATGGCCGCGCGCTCGCGCGGGAGGGACCAGCCGTTGCTCAAAATCCGTCGGCGACCGCAGTCAGGGGTTGAAAGCAGTCACTCGCTGTGGCTGCGTGCGGTCACACTCCGCGACGCAGTGTACCGACCGTCTGTTGCATACACCAATAGCCGATCACCGGATCAAACGCGGCCGCGCTTTCGGCTATTCCATCGCCCGCCCCGCCAGGGGGCGCCGAAGGTCCGCCGCGTCGGGGCGGAGGGGGCGGATGCTCCTGTTGAGAAGGGTGTCAGAACGGCCACATCCGGACAGCCGGGCCCGGGGACGGGGGAAGCCCCCGCCCGTTCGGGCGGGGGCTTCCGGCCGTTCATGTCGCCGTGCTCGTCATGGGGTCAGTAGGAGCGGCGACCGGTGCGCCAGCCTCGGCGTCCGCCGCCGCGCGTGTTGAGCGACGTGAGCGCCACCACCCCGATGGCCGCGATCACCAGCGCGAACACGATGGCGACGAGGGTGCCCGCGCCCAGCGCGTCCGCGATGACCCCGCCGAGGACGGCACCCGCGATCCCGACGAGGATCGTGAGCAGAATGCCGATCGGATTGCGGCCGGGGACGAGCAGCCGCGCCAGGGCTCCGACGACGGCACCGACGACGATGAACCAGAGAATCGTCGTGAGCATATCGATCATCCATTCCTTTCGTGGGCCGGCGGCCCGTGGTCGGGAATCGATATGCCCTTCCTGCCGGATTCAAACAAAGCGGAGGTCAAGACACCGTGTCGCCGTGCCGAAGCGCGATCAGGCGTACTGGGAGCCGAATCCGACGTTGCGCTGCTCGTCCTCGGAGATCTCCAGGTAGCCGACGCGTTCGGCCGGGACGACGATCCGCCCGGCGCGCCGGTCCTGGAGGGCGAAGATGCCGCCCGGCCGGGACAGCGCGTCCGCCAGCGCGTCCTGGACCTCGTCGGCCGACTGCGCGGTGTCGACCACGAGTTCCTTCGGCACGTTCTGCACACCGATGCGCACCTGCACGCGATGCTCCCGTCGTCCGTCACGTCCCGCCGCCCGCCGGCGGGCCCCTCCCACGATGGTCGCACGGAGATCACCGGTACCGCCCGCACTCCCGTTTCACCGAGCGTGAAACGGCCGCGCGGCGGCACCGGTGCGGGCGGAGGCGTCAGCTCGGCTCGGTGCTCATGGGGAAGCCGGAGATCCCGCGCCAGGCCAGCCGGGCGATGATCTTCTCGGCGGTGTCCTTGGGGATGGCCCGGTGCTGCGAGAGCCAGTAGCGGGCGCTGACCTCCGCCATGCCGACGAGCCCCATGCCGAGCAGGTACGCCTCGTCGGTGGGGGCGCTGGTGTCCTCCGCGATGACCTGGGCGATCATCTCGGCGCACTGCTGGTTGGCGCGGTCGACGCGCGCTCGCACGGGCGCGACGTTGCGGAGGTCGGACTCGAAGACCAGGCGGTACGCCTCGCCGTCGCCGGCCACGAAGTCGTAGAAGGCCTGCATGCTCGCCTGGACGCGCATCTTGTTGTCCGTGGTGGACTCAAGCGCGTCTCGGACGATCTTCACCAGGGCCTCGGCGTGCTCGTCCAGCAGGGCCAGGTACAGCTCCAGCTTGCCCGGGAAGTGCTGGTAGAGCACGGGTTTGCTGACGCCTGCGCGCTCGGCGATCTCGTCCATCGCCGCTGCGTGGTACCCCTGCGCGACGAACACCTCCTGGGCCGCGCCGAGCAGTTGCCTGCGGCGCGCCAGTCGCGGCAGCCTCGTGCCGCGGGGGCGTGCGTCCGGGGTCGCGGTCACCACACTCTCCGATCAACGATCTTTGCGGCGGACGGGGGCCCCTCCGCCGCGCGGGAACAATCTCATCATCCTACGCGCGGGTAACTCCGCCGGTCACGGCCGAAGCGCGCGGACGTTCCTTCACGCAGGTCAGTGTATTTACGGCGGGGAGCCCGGGCACCCTCATCCGGCCTTCCCCCGCCGGTGTCACCGGTAGTCGTCCTCGTCGAGCGGCACCTCGTACCGCTGCTCGACGGCGTCCGCCTCGTTGACGTCGTCCGGCACCTGCGCGGTCCACTCCACGGGCCCTTCCTCGTCGCCGATCGCGGCGCGCTGCTCGGCCGCGTCGGCCTCGTCGGCCTCACCGTCCCCGCCGGGGCCGGCGACCGCCGGGTCGAGGTCGTCGGTCTCGCTCATCACACGTCCTCCTCACGGGGCCCGCGTCGCGGTGCCGCCTCACAGGTTCGCCGCCAGCTCCCGCAGCGGAGCCTCGACGGACTCGCCGTAGGTCGGGAACGCGTGGACGACGTCGGCGAGCAGGCTCAGCGGCGTCTCCGCGCGGATGGCCAGCGTGATCTCGCTCATCCACTCCTCGGCGTTGCGCCCGGCCGCGGCGGCGCCGACCAGCAGGCCCCGCGACCGGTCGGCGTACAGTTCGACCCGGCCGCGCTCGTCGGCCTCGACCGCCGCCCGGACCGTCGCGGCGAGGTCGTACCCGGCCGTGAGCAGGTCTATGCCGAGTTCCCCGGCCGCGCTGGGCGAGACCCCCACCGAGTAGACGGTGGGCGTCGTGTAGACGACGCGGGGGATCGCGCGGTAGTCGGTCTCGCGGCGCCGTCCGAGGAGGTTGGACAGCACCACCTGCGCCTGGTAGCGCGCCGCGTGGGTCGTGCGGGCGATCCCCGTGACGTCCCCGGCCGCCCACACGCCGCCCGCCCGAGCATCGTCCGCGCCGTCCGCCTCGCACGGCACGCGGCAGGTCTCGTCCACCGGGAGGCCCTGCCCCGGCGTGACGGCGACGCCGAGGTTCTCCAGGCCGAGGCCCTCGACCCGCGGGCGGCGCCCGGCGGCGACGAGGACGCGGTCGGCGTCGATCGTGCCGCCGTCCGACAGCCACAGCCGCAGGCCGGTGTCCTTGCGCCCGGCGTGCCCGGCGGCGGCGCCGAGCCGCAGGTCGACGCCAGTCCGGCGGAGCGCGTCGGCGAGCACCTCCCCGGCGAACGGCGCCTCGGCGGTCAGCAGCCGCCCGGACGCCTCGACGAGCGACACCTGCGAGCCGAACGAGGCGTACACCTGCGCCAGCTCGCAGCCGACCGGGCCGCCGCCGAGGATCGCGAGCCGGCGGGGCAGGTCGGGCACCGACAGCGCCTCGTCGCCGGTCCACAGCGGGACGTCGGCGAGGCCGTCGACGGCCGGGATCACCGGTTCGCTGCCGGTGCAGACGACGAGGTCGCCGAAGCCGTGCGCGGTGCCGTCGACCTCGATCAGCCCCGGCTCGGTGACGTGGCCGCGGCCGCGCAGGACGGTCACCCCGGCCTCCGCCATCCGCGCGACGGCGGGGTCGTCGCGGCGGTACCGGGCCAGCGCGTCGCGCCGGGCGAGCGCCGCCTCCCACGTCTCGCCGCGCCGCGCCGACAGCAGCAGCGACTTCGACGGCACGCACGCGAAGTACGGCGACACCCCGCCGACCAGGTGCTTCTCTACGAGCGCGACGTCGCGGCCCGCGCGGGCGAGCCCGGACGCCACCAGCTCGCCCGCCGTCCCCCCGCCCAGCACCACGGCGTCGTAGTGGTGGTTCTGCGTCAACTGTCCGGCCCCCCGCCCCGTGCGTCGTCCTCCGGACCATGGTGACGGAATCCGGCGCCGGAGAGTGCCGGTTCGAACACATAGGGCATGCGAAATGTCACGGGCCGGGCGGGGTTGCGGCGGTCCGGCGGGCCGGTCAGGGGAGAGGCGTCAGGGGAGGGCCGGCCGGTCCTCGGCGAGCAGCGGTTCCAGGAGGTCGCCGTGCTCTTCGACGCGGGCGAGGACGTCGTCCGGGCCGAACACCAGGTCGGCGGCATCCTCGCAGGACTCCAGCTCGTTCCAGGTGATGGGGGTGGACGCGGACGGGCGGTTCGCGGCGCGCAGCGAGTACGGCGCGACGGTCGTCTTAGCCGGGTTGTTCTGGCTCCAGTCCACGAAGATCTTGCCCTTGCGCAGCCGCTTCTCCATCTTCGCGACGACCAGCTTGGGATGCTCCTCGGCCAGGCGCTGCGCGGCCGCCTTGGCGTACTCGGACGTCCGCTCCGCCTTCGCCGGCTCCTTGATCGGGACGTACAGGTGCAGCCCCTTCTTGCCGCTCGTCTTGGGGAAGGACTCCAGGCCGTCCTCGGCGAGCACGTCGCGCAGCAGCGCCGCCACCTCGCACGCCTCCACGATCGTGGCCGGAGGGCCCGGGTCCAGGTCGAAGACGACGAGGTCGGGGGTGTGCACCTTGCCGCGCGGCCCGACCTTCCACTGCGGGATGTGCAGTTCGAGAGCCGCGAGGTTGGCGCACCAGACGAGCGTGGGCAGGTCGTCCACGACGACGAAGTCGAGGGTGTCGCGCCCCGTGGAGCTGCCGGGGGTGGGGATCGTGGCGGTCCGCACCCAGTCCGGCGTGTGGGACGGCGCGTTCTTCTCGAAGAACTTGCCGCCGTCCACGCCGTCCGGCCACCGGATCCGGGTCGCGGCGCGGTCCTTCAGGTGCGGCAGCATCACCGGGGCTATGCGTGCGTAGTAGTCGATGACCTCGCCCTTGGTGAACTCGGGGTAGAGGTTCTTGTCGAGGTTGGAGAGGGACACCTGCTGCCCGTCGACGTCGACGGTCGTGCGCTTACTCGCCACAGGTGCTCCAGGGCTCACTGCTCACTGGTGACCTCCAGGGGGTCCTTGTCGTCGCGGAGGCCGCGCCAGGACGGGAAGCGGAGGCGGCCGTCCCGGGTGCGGGCGCTGTAGGCGACCTCCCCGACGAGCCGTGGCTCAACCCATTGGGCGTCACGGGCGAACTCACGCGGGACGGGGTCGTCGTAGGGGCTGGTGGGGCGGCGCAGCGGCCAGAGGATGTCGTACAGCTCGTCGAGGGCGCGGTCGCTGAAGCCGGTGCCGACGTGGCCGACGAAGCCGAGGAGCCCCTTGACGTCGTACTCGCCGAGCAGCAGCGACCCCACGCCGCCTTCCCGCCGTCCCTTGCCGGGCTTCCAGCCGCAGATGACGACCTCGCGCGTCATGAAGTTCTTGACCTTGAGCCAGTAGTCGACGCGGCGTCCCGGGCGGTAGGGCGAGTCGAGGCGCTTGGCGAGCAGCCCCTCAAGGTGCTGTTCACGGGTGAAGGCGAGCAGTTCGTCCACCTGCGCGGTGTCGCCGCCGTGCAGGTACGGGGGGACCTCCACGGGTCCGGTTCCGGCCAGGTCGAGGTCGTCGAGGAGTGTGCGGCGCTCTACGTACGGCATGTCGTACAGGACGTGCCCGTTGAGGAACAGGACGTCGAAGACCACGTACCGGACGGGTACCTCACGGATCAGCCTGGGGTCGGGGTGGGCCACGTGCATGCGGCGCTGGAGTCGTTCGAAGCTGGGGCGCCCCTCCTCGAAGGCGACGACCTCCCCGTCCAGGATGACGTCGTGGCTGGGGAGGAGGTCGGCGAGTGCGGACAGTTCGGGGTAGCGGCTCGTCACCTCGCCGCCGCGCCGCCCGGTGGCACGGACGCCGTCGGCGGAGACGTGCGCCAGGACGCGGACGCCGTCCCACTTCAGCTCCAGCCCCCACTGCTCGCCGTCGGAGGGGAGTTCCCCGGTGGCGGCCATCATCGGCTCAACGGGCCACGGCATGGTCATACCGCCGTCTTACCCGGTGCCCGCACCGCAGAAAAGGATCAAGAGTCCGTTCTGGCGCAAATCGAACGGGGTTGCGACGCTAAGAGCGGGAAACGTGCTGGGGCGCGACTTGGTGGGTAGGGACTGGTCATGCGCAGTATCTGGAAGGGCGCCATCTCGTTCGGGCTGGTGACGATCCCCGTGAAGCTGTACTCGGCGACCGAGCAGCGGGATGTCCGCTTCCACCAGGTGCACCGGGAGGACGGCGGGCGCATCAAGTACAAGCGGGTGTGCACGGTCGACGGCGAGGAGGTCCCGTACTCCGACATCGCCAAGGGGTACGAGCTGCCGAGCGGCGAGATCGTCGTGCTGACCGACGAGGACTTCGCCGACCTGCCGCTGTCGTCCAGCCGCCGGATCGACGTTCTGCAGTTCGTGGAGGCGGCGGAGGTCGACCCGATCTACTTCGCCAAGTCCTACTACCTGGAGCCCGACGCGCAGGGCGCCAAGCCGTACGTGCTGCTGCGGGACGCGCTGGAGAGCTCCGGCCAGGTCGCCATCGTCAAGATCGCGATCCGGCAGCGGGAGTCGCTGGCGACGCTGCGGGTCCGGGAGGGCGTGTTCGTCCTGGAGACGATGCTGTGGCCGGACGAGGTCCGCACCCCCGACTTCCCGTTCCTCGACGAGGACATCGAGGTCCGCAAGCAGGAGCTGTCGATGGCGACGTCGCTGATCGAGTCGATGGAGGCGGAGTTCGACCCCGCGGAGCACAAGGACGCCTACCGGGAGGCCCTCCAGGCGGTCATCGACGCGAAGGTCGAGGGCCGCGAGGTCGCGCGGCCCGCCGAGGAGGCCGAGGAGGAGCCCGCGGCCGACCTGCTCAGCGCGCTGCGCGCGAGCGTCGATGCGGCGAAGAAGAGCCGGGGCGAGAAGAACGGCAAGGCCGCGTCCGGCAAGGGCGCGGCGGAGAAGAAGCCCGCCGCGCGCAAGTCGTCCGCGAAGTCGGGGCAGAAGAAGGAGCCGGCGAAGAGCCGCACCCGCAAGTCCGCCTGAGCCCCGCCGGCCCGGTGCCGGCCGCCGCCATTGCCGCCGCCAAGGCCGCCGCTAGTTGCCGCCGCGGGCGGCGAGGACGCGGCCGAGGGCGTCGGCGGCCGCGGCGGGGTCGGCGCACGGCGCGATCCGCTCGCCCCAGCCGTAGAAGTACGACCAGGCGTCGCCCGACCGCTCGCGGGCCGCGATGACGTTCTCCTCCGCCGCCGGGGTCCGCGGGTCGGCCACCAGGGCGCACGGCCAGCGGTCGGCCGGGGCGGCGACCTCGACGCTCCAGCCGCGGGAGCGCAGCTCGTCGGTCAGCCGCTCCAGGTGCCCGAGCGCCGTGTCGGCGTCGCTGATCACCTGCGTGGACATGGTGCCTCCAAAGGAATGACCCGTGTGTCGCGTGGGAGATCCCGGGGAGTGCCGTCGCGGGGCAGGTCACCGGCAGGTGCGCCACCGGTGGAACGACGCTGTGCCCCCGGTCGAATGACGTTCAGTCTTCCGCCGGGTGAGTGAGATCACAAGCGGTTTGCGCGCATTGGCGGATCACCGCGCGGGTTCCGGCTCCCGCACCGGGGAGGGGCCGCCCTCGCGGACGCCGTACCGGCGGTAGACCTTGGCGAGCGGCCCCGGCGCCCACCAGTTCGCCCGGCCCATCAGGCGCATCACGGCCGGGACGAGCAGCCCCCGGACGATCGTCGCGTCCAGCAGGATCGCGACGGCCATGCCGACCCCGACCATCTTGATCGACGTGATGCCGGACGTCGCGAAGGCGCCGATGACGACGATGAACAGCAGCGCGGCGCTGGTGATGACGGCGCCGGTGCGCTCGACGCCCGCGGCGACGGCCGCGGTGTTGGAGCCGGTCAGGTCGTACTCCTCGCGGACCCGCGACAGCAGGAACACCTCGTAGTCCATCGAGATCCCGAACAGGATGACGAGCATCAGGATCGGCATGGCGGGGGCGATCGAGCCCGTCGGGGTGAAGCCGAGCAGGCCCGACAGGTACCCGTCCTGGAAGATCAGCACGACCGCGCCGAACGTGGCCGACAGCGACAGCATGTTCATCGCGATCGCCTTCAGCGGCAGGACCACCGACCCGAACGCCAGGAACAGCAGCACGAACGTCGCGCCCCCCACGAGCAGCGCGAGCCAGGGCAGCGTGCCGCCGAGGCCGGCCACCTCGTCGACGATCCGGGCGGTGGGGCCGCCGACCTGGACCTGCGCTTCTGCGGGCGGCGGGACGTCCCGGACCTCCGCCACCAGGTCGCGCGCCGTGCCGGAGTAGGGGTCGGCGTCGAAGCGGAGCGCGATGCGGGTCGTGGTGCCCTCGGCGCCGGTCACCTCGGTGTCCGCGGCGCCGGGGAGCGCGGCGAGGCGGTCCCCGTACGCGTCGATCGCGGCCCGGTCGGACGTGCCGGTCACGACCGCCTCGATCGGGCCCGTGGCGTTGCGCGCGAACCGGGTGTCGAGCGCCTCGGCCACGCTTCTGGCCTCGGCGCCCTCCGGCAGCGCCGTGGCGTCGATCGCGCCCCACTCGATGCGCAGGAACGGGGCGCCGAGCGCGAGGAGCAGCGCCACGGTCGCCGTCGCGTAGACGGCCGGGCGGCGCATGACGCTGCGGGCGACGCGTCCCCACCAGCGCCCGGACGGCCCGCGTCCGCGCCGCCGGACGGACAGCGCGTTCACCTTCGGGCCGAGGACGGCGAGCAGCGCGGGCAGGACGGTCAGCGCGCCGGCCATGCAGACGAAGACGGTGGCGATGCCGCCGTAGCCCATGGAGACGAGGAACTGCTGGTCGAAGAGGAGGAGGCCGGACAGCGAGACCGCGACGGTGATGCCGGAGACGGCGACGGTGCGCCCGGCGGTGGCCATCGTCGTGGCCACGGCGTCCTCGATCGAGGTGCCGTCCCTGCTGAGTTCCTCCCGGAACCGGCTGACCACGAACAGCCCGTAGTCGATCGCCAGCCCGAGGCCGAGGAAGGTGGAGATGTTCACCGCGAAGCTCGACACGTCGGTCGCGTACGTCAGCGCGTGCAGGGCGGTGAACGAGCCGAGGATCGCCAGCCCGCCGACGAGCAGCGGCAGCGTCGCCGCGACCAGGCCCCCGAAGATCAGCACGAGCAGGACGAGCAGCACCGGGATCGCGATGGCCTCGGCGCGCACGATGTCCGAGGCGACGCGGTCGTCGATGGCCGCGGCGGTGCCGACCGTCCCGCCGACCTCGGCGGTGAGCCCTCCGCCGACGCCGGTCAGGGCGTCGTCGATCGCCCGGTAGGACTCCTCCTTGGCGGCCTCCCCGGACCCGGCGAGTTCGAGGACGGCATAGGTGGCGGTGCGGTCGTCGCTGACGAACTGAGGCGCCCCTGTGGACCAGTACGTGCTCGTCGCGGTGACCTTGTCCGGCGGGAGGGCGTTCAGCGCCTGCTCCACCGAGGCGCGGTAGGCGGGGTCGTCGACGGTCGTGCCGCCCTGGTAGAGGACCACGACGTCCGCCGCGTCCCGTCCGAGGTCGCGTTCGGCGATCTGGGCGGCCCGGGCGCTCTCACTGCCGGGCGTGTCGAAGCCGCCGGACGAGGACAGCGCCCCGAAGACGCCCGTGCCCCACACGCCGGCGAAGACGAGCGCGGCCCCGGCGATCGCGAGGACCCAGCGCCGCCGCCGGTGCACCCACCGGCCCCACCGATCGAGCATCGCCGTCCCCCGCCCGCCATGACTCTCTCAATAGCCATCAAGCAGGGTAAACTACGCATAGTGCTGGTTTGGGTATGAAACGGTGGCCGACGGCGTGTGCCGCCGGCCACCGGCCGTTCGTGCCGCTGCGGTGCCCGGGCTCAGCCGACGGGCTCCATGTCCGGCGACGCCGGGGGGACCGGGGACGCCGGTGAGTCGCCCTCGCGGATCCCGTACCGGCGGTAGAGCCCGGCGAGCGGTCCGGGCGCCCACCAGTTCGCCCGGCCGAGGAGCCGCATGGTCGCGGGGACCAGCAGCCCCCGGACGACCGTCGCGTCCAGCACGATCGCGATGACCATCCCCACGCCGACCATCTTGATGAACGTGATGCCCGAGGTCGCGAACGCGCCGATGACGACGATGAACAGCAGCGCGGCGCTGGTGATGATCGCGCCGGTGCGCTGGACGCCGGCGGCGACCGCGGCGGTGTTGTCGCCCGTCAGGTCGTACTGCTCGCGGACGCGAGACAGCAGGAACACCTCGTAGTCCATCGAGATCCCGAACAGCATCGCCAGCATGAGGATCGGCATCGCGGGGGCGATCGAGCCGGTGGCGGTGAAGCCGAGCAGGCCGGACAGGTTGCCGTCCTGGAAGATCAGCACGACCGCGCCGAACGTGGCCGACAGCGACAGCATGTTCATCGCGATCGCCTTCAGCGGCAGCAGGACCGACCCGAACGCGAGGAACAGCAGCGCGAACGTCGCGCCCCCGACGAGGACCGCCAGCCACGGCATCGTCGCGCCGATGCTGCCCAGCGAGTCGACGACCTCGGCGGCGGGGCCGCCGACGTGGACCTGCGCGCCCGCGGGCGGCGGGACGTCCCGGACCTCCCGGACGAGGTCGCGGACGGCCCCGGAGTCGGGGTCGGCGTCGTAGGTCAGCGCGATCCGGGTCGTGGTGCCCTCGGCGCCGGTCACGGTCGCGTCCGCCGCGCCGGGCAGCGAGGCCAGGCGGGCCCCGTACGCCTGGATCGCGCCCTGGTCGGACGTGCCGGTCACGACCGCCTCGATCGGGCTCGTCGTGTTGCCCGGGAAGCGGGTCTCCAGCGCCTCGGCGACGACCCTGGCGTCCGCGCCCTCCGGCATGACCTTGGCGTCCATGCCGCCCCAGTTGATGCCGAGGAACGGGGCGCCGAGCGCGAGGAGCAGCGCGACCGTCGCCGTCGCGTAGACGACCGGACGGCGCATGACGCTGCGGGCGACGCGTCCCCACCAGCCGTCGGCGCGCCCCCCGGCCGGCCGGCGCCGCCGGATCGACAGCGCGTTCACCTTGGGGCCGAGGACGCCCAGCATCGCGGGCAGCACGGTCAGCGCGCCGGCCATGCAGACGAGCACGGTGGCGATGCCGCCGTAACCCATGGAGATGAGGAACTGCTGGTCGAACAGGAGGAGGCCGGACAGGGAGACCGCGACGGTGATGCCGGAGACGGCGACGGTCCGCCCGGCGGTGGCCATCGTCGCTCCCATGGCGTCCTCGGTCGACCGGCCGTCCCGCGCCAGCTCCTCGCGGAACCGGCTGACCATGAACAGCCCGTAGTCGATCGCCAGCCCGAGGCCGAGGAACGTCGTGATGTTCACCGCGAAGATCGACACGTCCGTCACGTACGTCAGCGCGTGCAGCGCGGTGAACGAGCCGAGGATCGCCAGGCCGCCGACCAGCAGCGGCATGCTCGCCGACACCAGGCCGCCGAAGATCAGCACGAGCAGGACGAGCAGCACGGGGATCGCCATGGCCTCGGCCCGGCCGATGTCGGAGGAGACCCGCTCGTTGACCGCGGTCTCCGTGCCGACCGCCCCGCCGACCTTGGCGGTGAGGCCGCCGCCGACCCGGGTCAGCTCGTCCTCGACGGCCTCGTAGGCGGCCTGGCGGGCGGCCTCGTCGGAGCCCGCGAGTTCGAGGACGGCATAGGTGGCCGTGCGGTCGTCGCTGACGAACTGCGGCGCCCTGGTGGACCAGTACGTGCTCGTCGCCGCGATCTTGTCCTGCGGAAGGGCGTTCAGCGCCTGCTCGACGGAGGCGCGGTAGGCGGGGTCGTCGACGGTCGTGCCGCCCTGGTAGAGGATCACGACGTCCGCCGCGTCGCGCCCGAGGTCGCGCTCGGCGATCTCCGCGGCCTTTGCGCTCTCGCTTCCCGGAGTGTCGAAGCCGCCGGACGAGGACAGCGCCCCGAAGACGCCCGTGCCCCACACGCCGGCGAAGACGAGCGCGGCTCCGGCGACCGCCAGCACCCACCGGCGCCGCCGGTGCACCCACCGGCCCCATTGATCCAACATCGTCGTCTCCCGTGCTCGGTGATGTCCACTAACTCTGGTGAACACTGTAAACTGCGAACACCGTTAACTATGCATACGGTGTTAGCTTCCGTCAAGGGGGTTTCTCGGGAATCATGCGGGGACGGCCGGAACGAACAGGGCCTCGAACAGGGCCTCGGACGGCGAGAGAGGGCGGCGAAGTGCAGACACGGCGCGATCGGCTCCGCGCGGCGACG
Source organism: Actinomadura sp. 7K534 (assembly GCF_004348575.1). NCBI lineage: Bacteria > Bacillati > Actinomycetota > Actinomycetes > Streptosporangiales > Thermomonosporaceae > Actinomadura > Actinomadura sp. 7K534. The sequence continues at coordinate 39,358 of NZ_SMKB01000018.1, read as the reverse complement.
GTCCGGGAGATCTCCGAGACCGCCCGCCGGATCCTCGTCGAGGAGGGGCCGGAGGCGGTGACGCTCCGGGCCATCGCCCGGGAGATGGGCATGACCGCGCCGGCCCTGTACCGCTACTTCGGCAGCCACGGCGAGCTGCTGCGGCACCTGATCGGCGACCTCTTCACGGAGCTGACCGACGAGCTGCACGCCGCGGCGAAGGAGGCGGACCCGGGCGATCTCGGCGGCAAGTTCCTGGCGGTGGCCCGCCGGTTCCGCCACTGGGCCCTCGCGAACCCCCGCGAGTACGGACTGCTGTTCGGCTCGCCCGTGCGCGGCCGCCACGAGCACGAGGAGGTCGACTTCGCCGAGGAGTCCGCCCGCAGGTTCGGCTGGACGTTCATGGCCCTGTTCCTGGAGCTTTGGAACAAGCAGCCGTTTCCCGTCGTATCGGACGAGGAGATCGACCCCGCCCTGCGCTCCCAGCTGGCCCGCTACCGTGATGAGGTCGGCGTTGACCTCCCGCTGGGCGTGATCCAGCAGTTCCTCAAGTGCTGGGTCAGGCTCCAGGGCGGCGTCAGCCTGGACGTCTTCGGCCACCTGGAGTTCGCCCTGGACGACGCCGAGCCCATGTTCGAACTGATGCTGTCCGAAATAGCACCCGAGGTAGGGCTGACCTACACTCCGCCGCCCCGGGACGCCTGACCGACCGGGAGTACTTCGTGATCACCTGGCGCCGGGTCACCGAGGACGACTTTCCGCTGCTCGGCCACTGGCTGCGGCAGCCGCACGTGGCGCGCTGGTGGAACCACGAGACCGAGCCCGAGGCGGTCGCGCGCGACTTCGGTCCCGCCGCCCGCCGCGAGGAGCCGTCCGAGGACTGGCTGGCCCTCCTGGACGGGCGGCCGTTCGGCCTCGTCCAGCGCTGCCGGCTGGCGGACTACCCCGCGTACCGCGACGAGCTGTCCGCCGTGCTGACCGTCCCGCCCGGCGCGGCGACCATCGACTACCTGATCGGCGACCCGGAGCTGACCGGACGGGGTCTCGGGCCGCGGATGATCCGGGCGATGATCGAGCGGACGTGGGACGACTATCCGGAGGCGTCCTGCGTCATCGTCCCGGTGGTGGCGGCCAATGGCGCGTCCTGGCGGGCCCTCGAAAAGGCGGGCCTGAAGCGCGTGGCCGAGGGCGACCTGGAACCGGACAACCCGATGGACGACCGAGCCCACGTCGTCTACCGCATCGACAGGGACGCCCACCGGCCTTCACCGGGGGCCGCGCCCCCCGCCGACCAGTCCCCTTAGGCGACCGGAGGCGCGGCGGCACCTTCGTTCAGACACACTTCCGCTCAGACACACTGCTCTGCGGCTTGGGCGAACTCGCTGGTGTAGGCGAGCCTGCCCACCGCGTTGAGATGGATGTCGTCGCTCCCGAACCAGACCTGCGGGTTGTTCGGCATGTAGCTGTGGTGGTCCCAGGAGTGCTCGGCGAAGTCCTGGAGCTTGACGAGATCCGTCGCCGAGGCGTTGGCCAGGCTGCGCATCTCGTGTGTGAGCTGCTGGGCGGACCAGGCGTAGAGCCAAGGGTCGGAGCCCCAGTAATGGGCCAGGTTGTCGGGCGGGGTGATGAGCACGACGCACTTGCCCGCGGCGGTCAACTCGGACACGTACTGCCCGATCGCGGCCTTGGCGGCGTTGATGCGGGTCTGGCGTTCGGCCGCGTCGGAGATCCAGGCGACCTGGCCGGCGTCGTTGGCGCCGAGCGCGAGCACGAATCCGTCGGGATCGTGCGCGAGAAGGCCGCGGACCTCGTCGAGGAGCTCGTATCCCGCCTTGTCGATCCCGGTACGCGGCTGCCCATGGGAATCCGGTGGCGCAAGCCAGTACTTGCCGCTCTGACCTTCGACCTCGGCCCGTATCCCGGCCGCGTTGAAGTTGCCTTCGATGTACCCCTGGATATGAGTCTGGTTGTAGGTGGCGTCGTTGAGCGAGGCGGTCAGGCTGTCACCTGCGGCGACGACCTTGGGCTGATTCGCCGAGCCGTTGGAGAACGGATGGGTGTACACGGTGCACGCCCCGTCGGGAGCGACGAAGCGAGGCGACAGATATGTCACCACGGGGATGCCCTGGAGCGTCGAAAGGTCGCCGGGCTCCTGGGTGAAGCCGCCGGGGGTCTCGCTCGGCAGGTCGTCGCGGCGCAACTCCCAGGTCTCGGTGGACGCGTCGGTCCACGAGCCGCCGGGGAGCGTGCGGCGCTGCAGCGCGGTGGCGGTCAGCACCGGGCCGTAGACCGAGTTCTGGGTCTGGTAGTCGACGCGCCAGGCGACACCGGGTGCCTGGCAGGTCGCGGTGCCGGTCGCGGCGGAGGCGGCCGGCGGAGCCGCCGCCATCACGCCGAGGAGGGCCGCGCCGACGGCGGCGATGATCGCGGGTCTGCGGACGCGTGAGGTCATGGGCGGTCGTCCCCTGGGAGCGTGGGTTACGGGCACTGCTCAGCGGCTTGGGTGATCTCGCTGGTGAGATGGAGCTTGCCGAGGCCGTTCAGGTGAAGGTCGTCGCTTGTGAACCAGACGTCCTGGCCCTGGCTGTAGGTGTGGTGGTTCGCCGAGAGCTGGGCGAAGTCGCGGAGCTTGAAATCGTCCGTGGCGGACGCGTTGGCCTGGGCGCGCAGCTCCTGGTTGATGGACTGTGCGGCCCACGCGTAGTGCCAGGGGTCGGCGGTCCAGTAGGTCGCGAGGTTGTCGGGGCCGGTCACGAAGACCACGCACTTCCCCGACGAGCGCAGCTCGTCCATGATCGTGCGCAGCCCGGTGATCGTGGCGTCGAGCCGGGCCTGCCGGGCGGCCTGCGTGCCCGCGAGCGCGATCCACCCCGCGTCGTTCGGGCCGAGCTCGATCACGTACCCCTGCGGGTCGTGCTGAAGCAGGCCGCGGTACTCGTCGAGCAGGTAGTTGTCGGCCCTGGCCAGCCCGGTCGCACCGGGATCGGCGACCCAGCGGCGTCCGCCGTGCCCCTCGACCTCGGCCCGCATACCGGCGGAGTTGAGGTTGCCCTGCACGTACCCCTGAAGGTGCTGCTGGTTGTAGCCGGAGTCGTTGAGGCTCTGCGTGAGGCTGTTCCCCAGCACGGCGATCTTCGGGTCACCGGCGCTCCCGTTGGCGAACGGGGCGAGATACACGGTGCACGCCCCGCCGGGGGCGACGAACCGAGGCGACAGGTAGGTGACGACCGGGGTCCCGCCGATCGCCGCGAGGTCTCCCTGCAGCTGCTGGAAGGGGCCTGCGAGGGGGTTGTCCCACGCGTTCGGCAGGTGGTCCCAGCGCAGTTGCCACGTTTGCGTCGAGGCGTCGGTCCATGACCCGCCCGGGAGGGTCCGGCGCTGCAGTCCCGTGGCGTGGGCGACCGGCCCATAACCCGAGCTGGTGATTTCGTAGTCGACCCGCCAGGAGACTCCCGGCCCCTCGCATGTCTGGGTGCCGGTCTCGGCGACGGCGGGCGGCGCGTTCACCAGTCCGCCGGCGGCGAGCACCGCCGCGCTCGCTCCAATAGCCACTGACCTGCGGATACGCGATGCCACTGGTGACCGCCTTCGTGAGGGGTTCCCGCGCTCCCACCATCCCACGAATCGTGCCACCGAATACTGGCCTAGTTTGGCCACCCCCACGCGTGCGAAGGCCCCCGGAGCTCTCGGTGAGTCCGGGGGCCCTCGGATGTCCTCAGTAGGAGGGCTGGCTGGGGTCGATCTGCTTGACCCAGGCCAGGACGCCGCCGCCCACGTGGACCGCGTCGGCGAAGCCGGCGTTCTTCACGACGGCCAGGGCCTCGGCGGAGCGGACGCCGGACTTGCAGTGCAGGACGATCTTCTTGTCCTGCGGCAGCCGCTCCAGGGCGGAGCCGTTGAGGAAGTCGCCCTTCGGGATCAGCGTCGCGCCCGGGATCGAGACGATCTCGTACTCGTTGGGCTCGCGGACGTCCACCAGGAAGATGTCGTCGCCGTTGTCCTGCATGGCCTTCAGGTCGGTGACGGTGATGGTGGAGTCCTGGGCGGCCTCGGCGGCCTCGTCGGAGACCGCGCCGCAGAAGGCCTCGTAGTCGTCCAGGAGCGCGGTCTGCGTCGGGTTCTTGCCGCACAGCGGGCACTCGGGGTCCTTGCGGACCTTGACCGACCGGTACGTCATCTCCAGCGCGTCGTAGATCATCAGGCGGCCGACGAGGGGCTCGCCGATGCCGGTGAGCAGCTTGATGGCCTCGTTCACCTGGATGGAGCCGATCGAGGAGCACAGCACGCCCAGGACGCCGCCCTCAGCGCACGACGGGACCATGCCGGGCGGCGGGGGCTCGGGGTACAGGCAGCGGTAGCAGGGACCGTGCTCGGCCCAGAAGACGGAAGCCTGGCCGTCGAAGCGGTAGATGGACCCCCACACGTACGGCTTGCCCAGCAGGACGGCCGCGTCGTTCACCATGTAGCGGGTCGCGAAGTTGTCGGTGCCGTCGAGGATCAGGTCGTAGCCGGAGAAGATGTCCATGACGTTGTCGTTGTCGAGCGCGGTGTCGTGCACGACCACGTCGATCAACGGGTTGATCTCACGGACGGTCTCGGCGGCGGACTCGACCTTCGGCTTGCCGAGCGACGACTGCCGGTGGATGATCTGCCGCTGCAGGTTCGACTCGTCGACGACGTCGAAGTCGATGACGCCGAGCGTGCCGATGCCCGCGGCGGCGAGGTAGAGCAGGGCGGGGGAGCCGAGCCCGCCGGCACCCACGACCAGGACCTTGGAGTTCTTCAGTCGCTTCTGCCCGGACATGCCCACGTCGGGGATGATCAGGTGTCGCGAGTAGCGGTTGACCTCGTCGCGGGTGAGCTCCGCTGCGGGCTCGACCAGAGGTGGCAACGACACGGTGGATGCTCCTGTGCTGACGTACGGCTGAGGTAGGGCGGGGACGTCTTCGTCCTCATCCCGCACAACCTTGCCATGTGCCGCCGCATTCCCGGGCGGCGGCGCGGCCGCAACGCCGTCCGCACCCCGATGTCAGGGCGTAATGTCGCGAAGCACAGTTAATCTTGACTGTTGTGGCATTCCTGCCTCCCTCCCAGCAGCCGCCCCCTCCGCGGCCTCCGGGCATGCCCGGGGGGCCGCCGGCCGGTCCGTACCAGGGTCCGCCGGGTCCGCCGGGTCCGCCGCCCGCGCCGCCGGTGACCGTCCTCGGCCTGCGCGGACGGCAGTGGATGGTCGTCGCGCTCGTCCTCGGATGCTGCTACCTGGTCACCACCGGCATCTCCTTCACCGGCGCCTGGACCACCCTCAACCGCGAGCCCACCACCGCCGAGCTGCAGCGGGCCGCGAACAAGGAGGTCGCGCAGCGGTGGCGGGCGTGGCCCGCGCAGCGCGTCTTCCCCGGGCGGATCCCCTACGTGCCGGGGAGGGGGCACACCGAGTACGCGTCCCGGACGGGCATCGTCCCGGACACCGCCTGCAGCCAGGCCGCCGAGCCCGAGATCGCCGAGATCGTCGGCAGGCACGGCTGCAAGGCCGTCCTGCGCGCCACCTACGTCGACGAGCTCGAAGGCGTCGCCGTCACGGTCGGCGTCGTGGTCTTCGCCGACCCGTTCAAGGCCGACAGGGCGTACAAGGAGCTGCCCCGGTCGAAGAACTCGCAGGGGAGCGGCACGGTCAGTCCCGCACTGCACGCGGCGCCGTTCCCGGGGACCGCGTCGGCCCGGTTCGGCGACGACGCCCGGCAGGACCGAACCGTCGACCGCGCCGGCCCGTACGTGGTGCTGACGACGTCCGGGCAGACCGACGGCCGCCCGGCGTCGGCGGTCAAGAAGAAGCGGCCGGGCGCGCCGTTCGCGGTGGCGCCGCAGCTCGGGCACGCGATCGCGCGGGCGCTGGCCGCCAAGTCGCTGCCCGACTGCTCCAGGCCCGAGTGGCAGTGCTGACATGGACGCCGGCGGGACGGGAAGGGCGATGAGGGGATTGCGGAAGGTCGCGGGCGCCGTGGCCGCGGTGGCATTGGCCGGGGTGTGGCTCACGCCCGTCCCCGCGCACGCCGACGTGGTCCGCGACTCGCAGGGACCCGTCCTCGTCACGCTCGGCATGGAGGCCGCCTGGAAGGTCACCAAGGGCGACGGCGTGACCGTCGCCGTCGTCGACACCGGTGTCGACCCGAACCACCCGGATCTGAAGGGTTCGGTCACCACCGGCCCCAACATGCTCAAGGAGATCGACGACGGAGCCGCCCCCCTGCGGGTGCACGGCACCGCGATGGCGTCGCTGATCGCCGGGCACGGCCACGGCCCCGGCGGCCGCGACGGCATCATCGGGATGGCGCCGGAGGCCAGCGTCCTGTCCATCCGGGTGATCGCCGAGGAGGGGGACGAGAACTACCGGCGCTTCCGGACGACGGACGAGGCCGAGGACGCGCTGGCGCGCGGCATCCGCTACGCCGTCGACCACGGCGCCGACGTGATCAACCTCTCGCTCGGCGGGGCCGGCGCTGCCGACGGGGACCGCGCCGCCATCGGCTACGCCATCGGCAAGGGCGTGGTGGTCGTCGCCGGGGTCGGCAACGACGGCGACAAGGAGCGCTTCGTCGACGAGGACGGATTCACGCGGTACTCCTACCCGGCGTCCTATCCGGGCGTCATCGCGGTCGCCGCGACCAGACTGGACGGGACCCGCGCGGAGTTCTCGAACCGCAACTACTCCGTCCTGCTGTCCGCGCCGGGCCAGGGCCTGTTCGCCGCCCGGCCCGGCGACGGGTACCACGTCAGCAGCGGGACCAGCGACTCCACCGCGCTCGTCTCCGGGATCGCCGCGCTGATCCGCGCCCGGTACCCCGACCTCCCGCCCGCGCTGGTCTCGCAGGCACTGATCGAGAGCACCGGGAACGGCCGCTCCCGCGACTACGACGCCGGGCTCGGGTTCGGCTCGGTGCACGCGTCCCGCGCCCTCGCGGCGGCCGGAGCCCTGGCCTCCGCCGATGCCCGCGCGGACGAGGACAAGCCCGCCGGGCAGCGGTTCGGGGCGGACCCCGGCCCGGTGGAGGTCATCGAGCGGCCCGCCTGGGTCCGCCCGCTGATCATCGTGATCGTGCTGGCCGGGATCGGCGGGACCGTCGCCGCGGGCGCGATCTCGCTGGCCTTCCGGCGCCGCCACCCGAAGCCGCCGCCCCGGCCGCCGGCCGCCGAGCCGCCGGCGAGGGGACCGTCGACGGGCGGCCCGCCGGCGCCCCGCCCACCTGCCGGCGGGCGGGCGTTCAATCCGTACGGTCCGCCCTACGGTGGCGGCGGGAGGCGTTGAGCGGCCAGAATCGGCGGGTGCACGCAGACCCTGACGAGTTCGCCGAGGCCGTCCTGGACGCGGTCGAGCTGATCCCGCCGGGCCGCGTCCTCTCCTACGGCGACGTCGCCGAGCTGGTCGGGCGCGGCGGGCCCCGCCAGGTCGGGCGCGTCATGTCCCTGTACGGGGGCGGCGTCCCGTGGTGGCGGGTCATCCGGGCGGACGGGAGCCCGCCCGCGTGCCACGAGGGACGCGCCCACGAGCACTACCGCGCCGAGGGGACCCCGCTGCGCCCCGGCGGCCGCCGCGTCGACATGGCCCGGGCCCGCTGGTCCGGCCCCTCCTGACCCACACGGGTCCCTCCGCCGCCGCGAGACCACCTTGGCGACATGCGTGCGTTGTGGTCAGAACAGTCACGGTGATCTGTTCCAATGAACTGTTGTGCCGTCTGCTTCCTACCGTCTCGTGCGCCGCGCGGGCCCCGCGCGGGCCGTCCCGCCCGTGCTCGACGCGCAGCAGCGGCGGGTGGTGGAGCATGCCGGCGGGCCGATGCTGGTGCTCGCGGGGCCGGGCACCGGGAAGACGACGACGATCGTCGAGGCCGTCGTCGACCGCATCGAGAACCGGGGCGCCGACCCGGAGCGCGTCCTCGTCCTGACCTTCGGCCGCAAGGCGGCCGGGGAACTGCGGGAGCGCATCACCGGGCGGCTGCACCGCACCACGCGGACACCGCTCGCGCTCACCTTCCACAGCTACGCCTACGCGCTGCTCAGGCGGGACGCCGTGCTGAACGAAGAGCCCGCGCCGCGGCTGCTGTCCGGGCCGGAGCAGCTCCTGGAGGTGCGGCGCCTGCTGGAGGGCGAGCTGGCGGACGGTGCCCGTGACTGGCCGGAGCGGCTGAGGGCCGCCCTGGCCACCCGCGGGTTCGCCGAGGAACTGCGCGACTTCAGCCTGCGCGCGGCGGAACGGCGGTACTACGCCGAAGACCTCGTCGCGCTCGGCCGCATGCGCGGGCGCGACGACTGGCCCGCCATCGGCGGGTTCATGGAGCGGTACGCCGACCGGTTCGCGCTGGACCCCGTCCCCACCTACGACTACGGCGAGCTGATCCACATGGCCGCCGCGATGCTCGCGGACGAGGAGGTGCGCATCCGCGAGCGCAACGCCTACGACGTCGTGTTCGTGGACGAGTACCAGGACACCGACCCCGCGCAGGAGGCCCTGCTGCACCACCTCGCGGGGGAGGGCCGCGACCTCGTCGTCGTCGGCGACCCCGACCAGTCCATCTACGGGTTCCGGGGCGCCGACGTGCGCGGCATCCAGGAGTTCCCCAACCGCTTCCTCACGCTGGACGGCGACCCCGCGCCGGTCGTCGCGCTGCGGACGTGCCGCCGGATGGGCCCGGAGATCCTCGCCGCGTCCCGCCGCATCGCGCGCCGCCTGCCCGCGGGCACGGCGGGCGCGGCCGAGCACCGCGCGCTCCACCCGGTGGAGGAACTCGACGACCGCGAAGTGCGTGCTGCGTCTGTCAGGGGGGGCGACCCCCCTGGACCCCCCGATGAAGTGCGTGCTGCGTCTGTCAGGGGGGGCGACCCCCCTGGACCCCCCGATGAAGTGCGCGCGGTGATCGCCGACTCCGAGAGCCAGGAATCGGCCCTGGTGGCCGACGAACTGCGCCGCGCGCACCTGCTCGACGGCGTCCCGTGGTCGCGGATGGCGGTGCTCGTGCGGAGCGCCGTGCGGCAGGTCCCGGTGCTCCGGCGCGCGCTCGCCCAGGCCGGTGTGCCGGTGGTCGTCGCGGGCGACGAGGTCCCCCTGATCGGTGAGCCCGCCGTCCGCCCGTTCCTGATCCTGCTGCGCGCGGCCTTGAAGAAGGACTACCTGGACGAGGTCGTCGCAGAGGACCTGCTGACCGGGCCGCTGGGCGGGGCGGACGCGCTCGCCATGCGGAGACTGAAGCGGGCCCTGCGCGACCTGGAGGAACTGTCGGGCGGGCAGCGTCCCCTCGGGGAACTGCTGATCGCGGCGGTGAACGACCCGCGTGAGCTCGTGCTCGTCCACGAGAGGGTCCGCGCGCCGGCCGAACGGGTCGCGCACCTCATCGAGATGGCGCGGCGCAGCGCCCACGACGGCGGCACCGCCGAGGACGTGCTGTGGGCCGTGTGGAAGGAGAGCGGCCAGGCCGACGTGCTGCTGGAGCAGAGCGCCAAGGGCGGGACGCGCGGCGCGGCGGCCGACCGCGACCTCGACGCCGTCGTTGCGCTGTTCGACCATGCCGCCCGGTTCGTGGACCGGCTGCCCCAGGCCGGGCCGGAGCTGTTCGTCGACAACATCGCGTCCCAGGAGATCGCCGGTGACACGCTCGCCGAGCAGGCGCCCCAGGGGGAGGCCGTCCGCATCCTCACCGCGCACCGCTCCAAGGGCCTCGAATGGGACGTCGTCGTGGTCGCCGGCGTCCAGGAGGGCGTGTGGCCCGACCTCCGGCTGCGCGGGTCGCTGCTGGGCGTCGAGGAGATGGTCGAGCATGCCGCGGGGTCCGAGGCGGACGGCGAGGCCGTGGCCGGCGCCTCCATGGCGGCGAAGATGCTGGACGAGGAGCGCCGCCTGTTCTACGTGGCCGTCACGCGCGCCCGGCGGCGGCTCGTCGTCACGGCCGTCGGAGGCGACGACACCGAGGAGCGCCCGTCCCGGTTCCTGAACGAGCTCCTCCCCGGCGCGATCGAGCGCTCGCAGCTGGACGAGCGGACGCGGTGGCTCTCGCTGTCCGCGCTGGTCGCCGACCTGCGCTCCGCCGTCGCCGACCCGTCCCGCCCGGAGCCGCTGCGGCGCGCCGCGGCCGCGCACCTGGCGCGGCTGGCCCGCGCGGGCGTGCGGGGCGCGCGGCCGGAGAACTGGTACGCCATCACCGCCCTGTCCGACGACGGGCCCGCGTTCGCCGGCGACGAGCCCATCACGATCTCCCCGTCGCAGGTCGAGACGTTCACCACCTGCGGGCTGCGCTGGCTGCTGGCCTCGGCGGTCGGCGCGCAGGAGGGCGGCCCCAACGAGTACAGCACGATGGGCAAGGTCATCCACGCCGTCGCCGAGATGGCCGGCACCGACGACGGCGTCGACGAGGTCCACGTCGCGCAGCGGCTCGACGAGATCTGGAACGACCTGGAGTTCCGCAGCTCCTGGTACTCCGAGAAGCAGCGCGAGCAGGCCGCCCGGATGGTGGACAAGTTCCTCGCCTGGCACCGCGACAACCCCAACGAGGTCGTCGCGCTGGAGGAGTCGTTCAAGGTCGACCTCGGCCGGGTCGTCATCAAGGGCCGCATCGACCGCGCCGAGCGCGACGAGCAGGGCCGCGCCGTCATCATCGACGTCAAGACCTCGTCCACCGCCGTCCCCAAGGACGACCTCGCGCGGCACCCGCAGCTCGGCGTCTACCAGTACGCGGTCATGCTCGGCGCGTTCGAGCGGCACGGCCTGATCGAACCCGGCGGCGCCAAGCTCATCCAGGTCGGCAAGGCCGCGTTCGCCGCGAAGGCGCGCGAGCAGGCGCAGCCGCCGCCCGCCGACGACGCGGACCCCGAGTGGCCCAAGAAGCTGATCGAGCTCGTCGCGACCGGCATGGCCGGCGACGTGTTCCAGGCGAGGGCGAACGACAAGTGTCGCACCTGTCCCGTACGCTCGTGCTGCCCCGTCCATGACGAGGGCGGCCAGGTAGGCGAGTAGCCGGGCGGGCGAGTAGCCGTCGGGCACCGGGCTCGGGGGGAGTGGGGTGATCACGCCGGGAGAGCTGGCCCGGCTGCTGGAGATCCCGGAGCCGACCGACGAGCAGGCCCGGGTGATCGAGGCTCCGCTGGCGCCGATGGCGGTGATCGCGGGCGCCGGGTCCGGCAAGAGCGAGACGATGGCCGCACGGGTCGTGTGGCTGGTCGCGAACGGCTTCGTCCGGCCGGAACGCGTCCTCGGCCTCACCTTCACCCGCAAGGCCGCCGCCGAGCTGGGCGCACGCGTCCGCAAGCGGCTCGACACGCTGCGCGAGGTCCTGCCCGGCGACGAGCTGGAGCGGCTCGGCGGCGACGCCCTGTTCGACGGCGAGCCGATGGTGTCGACGTACCACTCGTACGCCGCGCGGCTGTTCGGCGACCACGCGCTGCGCGAGGGCCTCGAACCGACGATGCGGCTCATCTCGCCGGCCGTGGCCTGGCAGATCTGCTCGCGCGTCGTGGACGCCTACGACGGCCCGATGGACCGCGTCGACTGGCAGCCCGACACCGTCACCAAGGCCGTCATGGACCTCGCCGGAGACCTCGCGGAGCACCTGCGGACGCCCGAGGACGTCCGCAAGGTCGGCGCGTGGCTGGACGAGCGGTTCGCCGAGGTGAAGAAGCCGCTGAAGGCCCAGCGCGACATCCTCGCCAAGCACGCCGTCCGGGAGCAGCTGATGCCCCTCGTCGAGGCGTACGGGCGGGCCAAGGCCGGCCGGGAGGTCGTCGACCACGGCGACCAGATGGCACTGGCGGCGCGGATCGCCTACAAGCATCCCGAGGTCGGGATGATCGAGCGGTCGCGGTTCTCCGTCGTGCTGCTCGACGAGTACCAGGACACCAGCCAGGCGCAGCTCGTCCTGCTGAAGTCGCTGTTCGCGGGCGGGCACCCGGTGACGGCCGTCGGCGACCCCTGCCAGTCCATCTACGGGTGGCGGGGCGCCAGCGCGGGCAACCTGCTGCGGTTCGCCCACGACTTCCCGCTGCGGCCGGGGGCCGCCGGGGGGCGCCCGGTGCCGGCGCCCGTCGTGCAGCTGAGCCGCTCGTTCCGCAACGGCGAGCGGATCCTGGAGGCCGCCGCCACGGTCCAGGAGGAGCTCCGCGCGGAGACGAAGGCCGTGCCCCGGCTGATCCCCGGCGCGGGGCGGGAGGGCCGGGGGCGCGTCGAGTGCTCGCTGTTCCCCACCGTCGAGGACGAGGCCGACCACATCGCCGCGCGCATCGCCCAGCTCATCGCCGCCGACCCGGGCACCGCCCCCGACGGCGGCCCGCAGCCGGAGCCGCTCCGGTACGCCGACGTCGCCGTCCTGGCCCGGAAGCGGTCGCAGTTCCCGCTTCTGAGGCGCGCGCTGGAGGCCCGCGGCATCCCGGTCGAGGTCGTCGGCCTCGGCGGGCTGCTCACCGTCCCCGAGGTGCAGGACGTCGTCGCCACGCTGCGCGTCATGCACGACCCGACGGCCGGCGCGTCCCTGGCCCGGCTGCTCACCGGCCCGCGCTGGCGGCTCGGCCCGCGCGACCTCGTCGCCCTCGGCCGCCGCGCCCGCACCCTCGCCCAGGAGGCGGCCCGCGACGTCACCCCGCCGGAGACGGCCCAGGAGGCCGAACCGCCGGAGGAGGCGGGCGACCAGCCACCGGAGGACGGCGCGGACCCGCTCCGGCAGCTCGTCAGCGAGCTGAACCAGGAGACCGGCAGCCTGGTCGACGCGCTCGACGACCTCGGCCCACCGGACGCGTACTCGCCGGAGGGCTACGGGCGGCTGCGGCGGCTCCGCGACGAGCTGCGCACGCTGCGCGGCCAGGTCGGGCTGCCGCTGCCCGACCTCGTCAACGAGGTGGAGCGCGCGCTCGGGCTGGACATCGAGGTCGCGGCGCGCTCCGGGCTCGACCCCGTCACCGCCCGCGCCGACCTCGACGCCTTCATCGACGCCGCCGCCACGTTCGCCGGCGACGCCGAGGACCCGACGCTCGGCGCGTTCCTCGCCTACCTCAAGGCCGCCGAGACCGAGGAGTTCGGGCTGGAGGCCGGGCGGGTCGGGGAGACCGACAGCGTCAAGCTGCTCACCGTGCACGCGTCCAAGGGGCTCGAATGGCCGGTGGTCGTCGTCCCCGGCCTGTCGTACGTCCCGCAGAAGAACGGCGCGCCCGCCAAGGGCTCGATCTTCCCGTCGCCGCCGCAGAACGCCACCCGCTGGACCGCCAACCCCCGCGTCCTGCCGTTCATGCTGCGCGGCGACCGCGCCGACCTGCCGCCGCTGAACGGGCTCGGCAAGGACGACCTCGCCGCCTTCGAGCAGGCGTGCTCCGACCGCGACCTGCGGGAGGAGCGGCGGCTCGCCTACGTCGCGGTCACCCGCGCGTCCAGCCTGCTCATCGCCACCGGCTACTGGTGGGGGTCGTCGGGCCGCCCGCTCGGCCCGTCGCCCTTCCTGGAGGAGGCGCGTGCCGCCTGCCTCGCCGGCGCCGGGTCCGTCGCCGTGTGGGCCGACCCGCCCGAGGAGGGGGCCGCGAACCCGCTGCTCGCCGACCCCGACGAGGAGCAGTGGCCGGTGGCGCCGGGCGACCGCGGCCGGTCCGACGTCTCGGCGCGGGAGCGCTACGAGGCCGTCGTCGAGGCGGCCCGCATGGTCGGGGACGAGATGGCCGGGCGGACGCGGCACTGGTCCGGGGACGCCGGCCTGTCCGACGCCGACCGCGCCCGCATGACCGCGTGGGCGCGCGACGTCGAGCTGCTCCTCGCCGAACGCGACCGCGGCCGCGGCGGCGACGGCCTGCTGGTCGAGCTGCCCGCGCACCTGTCGGTGTCGTCGCTGGTGTCGCTGGCCCGCGACCCGGCGGCGCTGGCCCGGCAGATCCGCCGCCCGATGCCGCGCCCGCCCGCCCCGTACGCGCGGCGCGGCACCGCGTTCCACGCCTGGCTGGAGGGCCGCTGGGGGCAGCAGCGCCTCCTCGACCCCGACGAGCTGCCCGGCGCCGCCGACGAGGGCGCCGCCGACGACGCGCACCTGGAGCGGCTGCGGTCCCGGTTCGAGGAGTCGGAGTGGGCGGCGCGGGAGCCGCTCGACATCGAGGTCCCGTTCGAGACGATCATCGGCGACCGGCTGGTCCGCGGCCGGATGGACGCCGTGTTCCGCTCCCGGGACGGCGGCTACGAGGTCGTCGACTGGAAGACCGGCTCGCCGCCGTCCGGGGACGAGGCGCGGTTCGCGGCGGTGCAGCTCGCGGCGTACCGGCTGGCGTGGGCGGAACTGGCCGGGGTGGACGTCGGGCGGGTCAGCGCGGCGTTCCACTACGTCGGCGCGAACGTCACCGTCCGTCCCGCGGACCTGCTCGACGCCGCCGGCCTCGCCGCGCTGCTGGACGGCGTCCCCGCCGCCTGATTTTCCCGGAATGTCGGGTGATGTGCCGCACGCACCCCTGTTCACCGAACGTCGTTTCAGGGATGATCCGGGCAACAATCCGAGGAGGCGGGACGTGACGGTGACCCATGACGAGAAGGTCGTACGCGAGTTCTCCAAGCAGGCGGCGGGCTTCGCCGACCCGGCGCGCAACTCCGCCTTCACCCGTCATCTGGACCGGCTCGTCCATTTCATGGAACCGGAACTCGACCTTGAGGACATCGTGCTGGAGGTCGCGGCCGGCACCGCGCTCGTGTCCCGCGCGATCGCCCGGCGCGTCCGGCATGTGACGGCCCTCGACCTCACCCCGGCGATGCTCGCCGAGGGCAAGCGCGACGCCGACCACGCCGCCCTCATGAACATCACCTTCGCGCACGGCGACGCGACGGCCCTGCCGTTCCTGGACCGGTCGTTCACGCTGGTCGTCACGCGCTTCTCGCTCCACCAGGTCGCCGATCCGGAGGCCGTCGTCCGGGAGATGTGCCGGGTCGGCCGCCCCGGTGCCGCGCTGATCATCGCCGACCTGGTCCGCCCCGACGGCGTGCCGGGCGACCCGGACCGCATCGAGCGCCTCCGCGACCCCTCGCACGGCACCGCCCTCACCGAGTCGCGCATCGCCGAGATCGTCACGGCCTGCGGCGCGGACGTGAAGCGGTCCGACCGGTTCGACTGGGTCCGTCCCCTCGATCCGTGGCTGGAGTTCTCCGAGACCCCCGACGACGCCGCCGCGCGGATCCGCCGGGAGCTCGCGGACGAGCTGGCGGGCGGCCCGCCGACCGGCATGCGCCCGAGCGAGGTCGACGGCGTCCTGCACTTCACGCACACCTACCTCTTCCAGCAGGCGATCGTCGGGTAACGTTTTCGACCAAGTGTTCGACGCGAGTCGCTCATGTGTTCTATCTTGTCGAACATGGGTTCTAGCACCGTGGGTTCTGTCGCCGGGCGGTCCCTCGATCGCGAGCCGGCCGCGCTGGCGATGCGCATCGGCGTCGTCGCGGCCGAGGCGGCCCTCGCCACCTTCGCCCGCAACCTCGACCTGGACGACCTGGCGGACGGCGTCGACTTCCAGGGCGCCATCGGCCCCGCCGAGTGGCCGGTGTTCTCCCTGGTCATCGACACCCTCGCCGAGGCCGGGCCGGGCGACGACCGGTCCCTGGACGAGCGCCGCGCCGACGCCCTCAACGACCTGGCCCGCATCTGCATGGCCGCGAAGGCCCGCGTCGCCTGACCGCCGCCCGCGGGCGCCGGTCAGGGGATGAGGGTCGGCAGGAGCCGGTCGCGGAGCGCCGCCAGCGTCCGCGTCTCGGTGGCCGCGGCCGCCACCCGTTCGGCCAGCGGGGCGACGAACTCGCCGAACGCGCGGGCCCGCCGCTCGTCCCAGGGGATCTCGTAGGCGGCGATGTCCGCCCACTTCACGCGGGGCATCCGGGTGCCGTCGCCGACGGCGGAGGCGTGCGCGATGACCTCGTCGCTCGCCAGCGCCGCCAGCAGCCAGCCCCGGTGCGCGGCCTCCTGCGGGCGGACGACGAGGATGTCGGTCGACGCGACCCCGTCCACGAAGGCGAGCCCGACCTTGTGGAAGTACGGGCGGAGCTTGCCGAAGAGCACGTCGCCCGACCGGAAGCGCCGCTTCGCGCTGCCGACGGCGGACGAGTCCGCCCACGTGGAGAGCCACATCCGGCGCCTGGGCATGTGCTCCAGCGCGATGTAGTTCTCGTCCCGGCCGATCCGCCCGGCGGGGACGCTCGACCGCACCAGGGACCCCACCCGCCCGAGCGGGACGGACGCCGCAGCCGCGGCGGCCGCCTCCCGGTAGCGGGCGCGGATCAGCTCGTCGGCCAGCGCGGCGATCCGCGCGTTCACCGCGATCTTGTCGTCCAGGGCCCCGAGGACGGCGGCCGCCGAGTCCTGCTCCGGCCGGGTCGCCCGCCGGACGGTGAGGCGGTTCAGCAGCCCCTGGGTGAGGAGGGGCTGGCCCGAGCCGATCCGGTACCTGTTCAGGTCGAGCCTCTTGAGCAGGTAGTAGACGTAGCGGGGGTTCACGCCGGGTTCCGGGGTGGCGATGATGGCGTTGTCGGTGACCCAGCACCGGGCTTCGCTGTAGTGGACGGCGCCGCAGTTCGACCCGACGCGTCCGACGATGGTGGTGTGCGGAGCCGCGTTGCACCGGGAGGACGTGCCGATGGCGCCGTTGGCGCCATAGGTCGTGAAGCCGGTCCCCTCGGACGGATGCGAGCTCCCGTTCGTGAAAGTGACGAGTTCCGCCAGCCGCACGTCAGTCACGCAGCCGTTCCAGTTCCGTGCGGACGACCCGGTCCAGGCGCGCCGACTCCTCGAACTGGGCGAACAGCTCTTCGGTGAGCCGCTCGACCTCGTCGGTGACCGGCTCGCCGCCGGCGGACGGCTCCGCCGCGCCGACATAGCGGCCGGGAGTCAGGACGTGGTCGTGGGACCTGATCTCGTCCAGGCCCGCCGAATAGCAGAATCCGGGCACGTCGGAGTGGGAGCCGCCGCGCCAGGAGTGGTACGTGCCGGAGATCCTGGCGATGTCGGCGTCGGTGAGGACGCATTCGGTGCGGTCGACCATCGTGCCCATGGCCCGGGCGTCGACGAACAGCACGCCGTCGCGCGCGTCCCGGTCGAAGAACCACAGGCAGGAGGGGATCGGCGTCGTCCGGAAGAGCCGGCCCGGCAGCGCGACGACGCACGAGACCAGGCCGGCCTCCACCAGCGCGGCGCGGATCCCGCTCTCGGCCGCCCGGCGGGACGACATCGACCCGTTCGCCATCACCACGCCCGCGCGGCCCCGCGGGCCGAGCTTGGCGACGATGTGCTGGATCCACGCGAAGTTCGCGTTGCCCGCGGGCGGGACGCCGAACCGCCAGCGGGCGTCGTCCGGGCACCGGTACCAGTCCGCCATGTTGAACGGCGGATTGGCCAGCACGTAATCGGCCTGGAGTCCGGGATGCGCGTCCTCGTAGAAGGTGTCCGCCCAGCGTTCCGCGAGGTCGCCGCTGATCCCGTGCACGGCCAGGTTCGTCTTGGCCAGCCGCCAGGTGCGCTCGTTCGCCTCCTGCCCGTAGACGGCGATGTCGTCGCGCCGCCCCCGGTGCCTCAGCACGAACTTCTCCGCCTGGACGAACATCCCGCCCGACCCGCAGCACGGGTCGTACACGCGGCCCTTGAAGGGTTCGAGGACCTCGACCAGCAGCTTCACCACGCTGGACGGCGTGTAGAACTCCCCGCCGCGCTTGCCCTCCGCGCGGGCGAACCTCTCCAGGAAGTACTCGTAGACCTCGCCGAGCACGTCCCGCCGCCCGCCGAACTCCGCGCGGCCGAGCAGCGTCACCAGCTCGCCGAGCCGCCGCTGGTCCACCCCGTCCCGGCCGAAGATCTGGGGGAGGACGCCGGCCAGCGGCGGATTGGCCCGCATGACCGCCCCCATGGCCGCGTCGACGAGCGCGCCGATCTCGCTTGATCCCGCGTGGGCGGCGATGTCCGGCCACCGCGCGCCGTCCGGCACCCGGAACCCGCCCTCGCCGGACGAGTCGGACACGTACTTGAGGAAGACCAGCCCGAGGACGAAGTCCCGGTACCGCGACGCGTCGACGGAACCGCGCAGCTTGCCGGCGGCCTTCCACAGGACGTCCTTCTCCGCGCGGCCCGGCATCGCGCTCCCTCCTCCCGACTCGCGCAGAAGCCTACGGAGTTGGACGCGCGCCCAGGGGCACTGCGAGGCTGCCGACGTGTCGGTGTTGGGCGTTCTGGCGCTGGCCGCCCTGGCGGGGTGGCTCTACCTCGCGCTGGGCCACGGCGGCTTCTGGCGGACGGGCCCGGGGCTGCCGGAGTGCGCCGACCCGCCCGGCTGGCCGCCGGTGGTGGCGGTGGTCCCCGCCCGCGACGAGGCCGCCGTGCTCCCGGAGACCCTGCCGACCCTGCTGGCCCAGGAGTATCCGGGCCCCCTCGCCGTGATCGTCGTGGACGACGGAAGCGCCGACGGCACCGCGGACGTCGCGGCCCGCCTCGGCGGCGGTCTCCCCGACGGGCTCGGCGGGCTTCGCGTGGTCCAGGCGGGGGAGCGGCCGCCGGGCTGGGCGGGCAAGGTCTGGGCGATGTCGCGGGGTGTGGAGGCGGCGGGCGAGCCGGAGTACCTCCTCTTCACCGACGCGGACATCGCCTGCGCGCCCGGCACGGTGACGCGGCTCGTGCGCGTCGCGACGGCCGAGCGGCGCGACCTCGTGTCCCAGATGGCGACGCTCAGCACGCACACCCGGTGGGAGCGGCTGATCGTGCCCGCCTTCGTGTACTTCTTCGCCCAGCTCTACCCGTTCCGCCGCGTCACCCGCGACGGCGCCCGCACGGCCGCCGCGGCCGGCGGCTGCATGCTCGTCCGCCGCGCGGCCCTGGCCCGCGCCGGCGGCCTCGCCGCGATCCGCGGCGCGCTGATCGACGACGTCGCGCTCGGGCGCCTGCTCAAGCGCGCCGGCGGCCGCTGCCGCCTGGACCTGAGCCGCGACGTGGTCAGCCGCCGCCCCTACCCGCGCCTCGCCGACCTGTGGACGATGATCGCCCGCAGCGCCTACCACCAGCTCCGCTACTCGCCGGTCCTCCTCGCCGGCACGGTCGCCGCGCTGCTCCTGATCTACGTGGTGCCGCCCGTCGCGGCCGTCACCGGAGGGGCCGGCCTCGCCCTGGGCGCCCGGCACGCCGCCGTCCCCGCCGCGGCGGGCCTCCTCGCGTGGACGATCATGGCCGCCACCTACGTGCCCATGCTCCGCTTCTACCGCCTGTCCCCGCTGCGCGCCCCGGCCCTCCCGCTCGTCGCCCTGATGTACGCGGCCATGACCGTAGATTCGGCCCGCCGGCACCGCGCCGGACGGGGCGGCGCCTGGAAGGGCCGCACGGTCACTCCCCGGGAGAGCCGGACGACGGGCAGCTGAACCGGTGCTCCAGGCAGGCGCGCAGCAGGTCCCCGGCGGGCGTGCTTAGCAGGATCGAACAAAACCGATATCCGCATCCATCGTTCGACGCTATTGGAGTAAGTGTCCAGTGACGTTACGGTCAGGTGGCCGTCGCCCGGACGGTATGGGGGATGACGAAGGGTTACGGGCCGATGTCCATCACAGTCCGCCATGTCCTGCGCGCCGTGCTGGCGTCCTGGCTCGGGGTCGCCCTCGCGGTGACCGCGCTGCAGGCGCCGGCCGCCGCGGCTCCCCAGGACGCCAAGCCTCCCGCCGAAGATCCTTTCTACCGCCCGCCGGAGCCGCTGCCGGAAGGGGCATCCGGCGACATCATCAGGTCGCGCCCGGCCGCGTTCACCGTCGACCCGTTCGGCGGGTCGCCCGTTCAGGACGTCACGTCGTGGCAGGTCCTGTACCGGTCGGAGAACGTGCACGGCACGCCGATCGCCGTGTCGGGGATCGTCCTCGTGCCCACCAAGCCGTGGACGGGCGAGGGGCAGCGGCCACTCGTCTCCTACGCGGTGGGCACGCGCGGCCTCGGCGACTCGTGCGCCCCGTCCTACACCCTCACCACGGGCCTGGACTACGAGGCGCTGATGATCATCGACGCGCTCAACAAGGGCTGGGCCGTCGCCGTCACCGACATGGAGGGCCTCGGCACGCCGGGCGGGCACACCTACGAGGTCGGCCGCTCCCAGGGCAAGGCCGTGCTGAACATGGCGCGGGCCGCGCGGCGCCTTCCGGACGCCGGGCTCGGCGGCTCGCCCGTCGCGGTCTGGGGCTACTCCCAGGGCGGGACGTCGGCGGGCTGGGCGGCGGAGCTCGCCGGTTCCTACGCGCCGGACCTGCCGATCAAGGGCGTCTTCGCCGGGGGAGTGCCCGCCGACCTGCACGCCGTCGCCGAGGGGCTCGACGGGTCGCCCTTCATCGCGCTGATGTTCATGGCCGCGGTCGGCTACGACTCCGCCTACCCCGAGCTGGACCTGGAGGGGTACCTCAACGACGCGGGCCGCGAGCTCCTGGAGAACGCCCGCGAGATGTGCCTGACCAGCGTGGACGGCGCGTCCACGCTCATCAACACGGCCTTCAAGCGCATCAGCGACTACTCGACGGCCAACCCGCTGGACGACCCCGAGTGGCGCGCGGCGCTCGACGCCAACAAGCTCGGCGGGACGGCCCCGGGCGTCCCGGTCCTGCAGACCCAGGCCGTCTACGACCAGATCATCCCGTTCCAGCAGGCCGACACCCTGCACCGGGCGTGGTGCGCCAAGGGCGCCAACGTGACGTGGAAGACCTACACGCTCGCCGAGCACGCCACCGGCATGCTCTGGAGCCACCCCGACGCCATGAAGTTCATCACCGATCGCTTCGCGGACAAGCCCGTTCAGGGCAACTGCCCCCGCTGATCTGAGCCGGCACCGCCGGCCGAGGCCATCCTGTCCCCTCCGCGGGGCAGGATGGCCTCATGGATTTGGTGGAGTTCCTCCGAGCACGGCTGGCGAGGGACGAGCAGATCGCCCGCGACTGCTCCGGCCTCGCCTGGAAGACCGGGCCCTCCGGCACGATCCACACCGACCCGCGGCCTCCCGGCGACCCTGGTGACGCCGCCTACGTGGCGAAGGCGGAGAACGGCGCGTACGCCGAGCACATCGCCCGGCACGACCCGTCCCGGACCCTCGCCCAGGTGGCGGCCGTCCGCCAGATCCTCGACGACTACGAGAAGCAGGCGTGGATCCTCGAACAGGGCCACCGGACGCCGGAGACCGAAGCGGCCCAGGTCATCCGCGAGAACGTGCTGCGCCGCCTCGCGCTGCCGTACGCGTCGCATCCCGCATACCGAGATGATTGGCGGCCCTGACAGACAGAGGCGGGGCCCGTTATGTAACCTCGATGAGAGGCCGAGAGGCGCTGCAACGGGCGAGAGCCCGCCACGCTCGGCCTCGGAAGTCGGTGGAACAAGGGCGCCTCCCACTCAAGACGGGAGGTGCTCGAAATCAACGGCAACAAACTTCGCGAGCTACTGGACCGGCGGATCGCGGTCCTGGACGGGGCCTGGGGCACGATGCTCCAGGGCGCCGGACTGGCACCCGAGGACTACCGCGGCGACCGCGTGGCCGATGACCATCCGAAAGACGTCACCGGCGACCCCGACCTGCTCAACCTGACCCGCCCGGACGTGATCCTCGACGTCCACCGGCAGTACCTGCGCGCCGGCGCCGACATCACGACGACCAACACGTTCACCGCGACCTCCATCGGCCAGGCCGACTACGGGCTCGAGGGCCTCGTCCACGAGATGAACGTCGCGGGCGCCCGCCTCGCCCGCCAGGCCGCCGACGAGTTCGGCGGGCGGTTCGTCGCCGGCTCCGTCGGCCCGCTGAACGTCACGCTGTCGCTGTCCCCGCGCGTCGAGGACCCCGCGTACCGCGCCGTCACGTTCGACAAGGTCAAGGACTCCTACGCGGAGCAGATCCGCGGCCTCGCCGAGGGCGGCGTCGACCTGCTCCTCATCGAGACGATCTTCGACACGCTGAACGCGAAGGCCGCGATCGCCGCCGCTCGCGAGGCGGCCCCCGAGCTGCCGCTGTGGATCTCGGTGACGATCGTGGACCTGTCCGGCCGGACGCTCTCCGGGCAGACCGTCGAGGCGTTCTGGCGCTCGGTCGAGCACGCCGAGCCCCTCGTCGTCGGCGTGAACTGCTCGCTGGGC
The DNA here is from genome assembly GCF_004348575.1 of Actinomadura sp. 7K534. Taxonomy (NCBI): domain Bacteria; kingdom Bacillati; phylum Actinomycetota; class Actinomycetes; order Streptosporangiales; family Thermomonosporaceae; genus Actinomadura; species Actinomadura sp. 7K534. The sequence continues at coordinate 17,276 of NZ_SMKB01000018.1, read as the reverse complement.
GCCGACGAGATGCGCCCGCACGTGGCGGAGCTGGCGCGCATCGCCGGCACCTACACCGCCAGCTATCCGAACGCCGGGCTGCCGAACGCGTTCGGCGGCTACGACGAGACGCCGGAGGAGACGGCGGCCAAGCTCGCCGAGTTCGCCGCGTCCGGCATGGTCAACGCGGTCGGCGGCTGCTGCGGGACGGGCCCCGGCCACATCGCCCGCATCGTCGAGGCCGTCCGGGACGCCGCGCCCCGCGAGGTCGCACGGCCGCCGAAGGCGTCGCGGTTCAGCGGGCTGGAGCCGTTCGAGATCGGCCGCGACACCGGCTTCATCATGATCGGCGAGCGGACGAACGTCACCGGCTCCAAGCGGTTCCGCAGGCTCATCGAGGCGGGCGACCACCAGGCCGCCGTGGACGTCGCACTGGACCAGGTGCGCGGCGGCGCGAACCTCCTCGACGTCAACATGGACGCCGACCTGCTCGAAAGCGAGCGGGAGATGACGACGTTCCTGAACCTGATCGCGACCGAGCCCGAGGTGGCCCGCATCCCGATCATGGTGGACAGCTCGCGGTGGAGCGTGCTGGAGGCGGGGCTGAAGACCGTCCAGGGCAAGGGCGTCGTCAACTCGATCAGCCTCAAGGAGGGCGAGGAGCAGTTCCTGGAGCAGGCCCGCCGCATCCGCGACTTCGGCGCCGGCGTCGTCGTCATGGCGTTCGACGAGACCGGCCAGGCCGACACCACCGAGCGCAAGGTGGAGATCTGCGGGCGCGCCTACGACCTGCTCACGCAGAAGGCCGGCTTCCCCGCCGAGGACATCGTGTTCGACCCGAACGTCCTCGCGGTCGCGACCGGCATCAGCGAGCACAACGGGTACGCCAAGGCGTTCATCGACGCCCTGCCGCTCATCAAGGAGCGCTGCCCTGGCGCGCGCACCAGCGGCGGCATCTCGAACCTGTCGTTCTCGTTCCGGGGCAACGAGGTCGTCCGCGAGGCGATGCACTCGGCGTTCCTGTACCACGCGGTCCGCGCCGGCCTCGACATGGGCATCGTCAACGCGGGGCAGCTCGCCGTCTACGAGAACATCCCGGCGGATCTGCTGGAACTCGTCGAGGACGTGCTGTTCGACCGCCGCCCGGACGCCACCGACCGGCTCGTGTCGTTCGCCGAGAACGTCAAGGGCGAGGCGACCAAGCGCGAGGTCGACCTCTCGTGGCGGGAGGCGCCCGTCGAGGAGCGCCTGGCGCACGCCCTCGTGCACGGCATCGTCGACTTCATCGAGGAGGACACCGAGGAGGCCCGCCAGAAGTCCGCCCGCCCCCTCGACGTCATCGAGGGCCCGCTGATGGACGGCATGAAGGTCGTCGGCGACCTGTTCGGGTCCGGGAAGATGTTCCTGCCGCAGGTCGTCAAGAGCGCCCGCGCGATGAAGCGGTCGGTCGCCTACCTCGAACCGTTCATGGAGCGGGAGAAGGAGGAGGCGCTGCGCGCGGGGCGGGCGCACACCGAGCGCGGCCAGGGCAAGATCGTCCTCGCGACGGTCAAGGGCGACGTGCACGACATCGGCAAGAACATCGTCGGCGTCGTGCTCGGCTGCAACAACTACGATGTCGTGGACCTCGGCGTGATGGTCCCGGCCGCCAAGATCCTGGACACCGCGATCGCGGAGAACGCCGACGCCGTCGGGCTGTCCGGGCTGATCACCCCGTCCCTGGACGAGATGGTCTCCGTCGCGGCGGAAATGGAGCGGCGCGGCATGCGGCTGCCGCTGCTGATCGGCGGCGCCACCACGTCCCGGCAGCACACCGCCGTGAAGATCGCGCCCGCCTACGAGGCGACGACCGTGCACGTGCTGGACGCGTCCCGCGTCGTCGGCGTCGTGTCGGACCTGCTGGACGAGGGCCGCGCCGAGACCCTCGCCGCGGCCAACCGCGAGGAGCAGGCCAGGCTGCGCGAGCAGCACGAGAAGAAGCAGCGCCGCCCGATGCTCACCTACGAGCGGGCGCGGGAGAACCGCGAGGTGGTCGACTTCGGCGACCTGCCGACCCCGGCCTTCACCGGGGTGCGGGTGGTCCAGCCCGAGATCGCCGCGATCCGCGAGATGATCGACTGGCAGTTCTTCTTCCTGGCGTGGGAGCTGAAGGGCAAGTACCCGGCGATCCTCGACCAGCCCGTCGCGCGGGAGCTGTTCGACGAGGGCAACGAGCTGCTCGACCAGATCATCGCGGACGGCTCGTTCGAGGCCCAGGGCGCCTACGGGTTCTGGCCCGCGCACTCCGACGGCGACGACATCGTCCTACCCGACACGCGGTTCCCGATGCTGCGGCAGCAGACGTCCAAGCCGGAGGGCCGCCCGAACCGGTGCCTCGCCGACTACGTCGCCCCGTCCGGCGACCACCCCTTCCCCGATCACCTGGGCGGCTTCGCGGTGACGATCCTCGGCGCCGAGGACCTCGCCGCCCGGTACGAGGAGCAGCAGGACGACTACAAGTCGATCATGGTGAAGGCGCTCGCGGACCGGCTGGCCGAGGCGTTCGCCGAGTACGTCCACCTGGAGGCCCGCCGCGCCTGGTTCGAGCCGGACGCCGACCCCCTCCTGGAGGACCTGCACGCCGAGCGCTTCCGCGGCATCCGGCCCGCGCTGGGCTACCCGGCGAGCCCCGACCACAGCCTGAAGCAGCGGCTGTTCGACCTGCTTGACGCGGGCCGCCTCGGCATGAAGCTGACCGAGTCGTTCGCGATGACCCCGGCCGCCAGCGTCAGCGGCCTGATCTTCGCGCACCCGGATTCGCGCTACTTCACGGTCGGGCGCGTCGGCAGGGACCAGATCGAGGACTACGCCCGCCGCAGCGACCTCCCGGTCGCCGAGGTCGAGCGCTGGCTGGCCCCGAACCTGGCGTACGACCCGTCGTAACGGCCGGAACGCCCGGCGGCCGCCGCGCCGCGGCCGCCGGGCGTGCTCACCTGGCCGTCAGGCCCAGGGGCGCCCGATGCGGACGCGCCAGACCTCTGGGCCGGTCTCCAGGTAGTCCCAGGTGAAGTCGCCGGGGTGCTCGGCGGCGAACTGGTAGTACAGCGGCTTCGGGTCGTGGTCGTTGACCAGGATGAACGCCCCGCCGTGGTCCAGCGCGCGGTACGCGGCGAAGATCTGCTCGTGCCGCTGCGCGGGGGCGAGGACGCGCACGTCCAGTTCCCCGTCGTCGAGCTCGGCCTTCGCGCCGGGCGTGCCGGGGTCGTCGTGGCCGCCGCACGTGCAGTGGTGCCCGTCCGCCCCGTCCCGCGGGCTCTCGGCGTCCGCGCCGAGGATCTCGTGCATCCCCGCGAGCAGCGCGCCGAGGTCGACGCCCGCGTCGACGAGCGCCGGCAGCAGCAGTTCGTTCTCCTTGTGCAGGTGCGACGCGAACAGCGCGCTGAGGGCCGACGCCGCGGCGATCGTCTCCCCGGGCGTGCGCGCCGCCTCCAGCTCGGCGAGCCGCTCCTTCAGCACGGTGTGCTCGCGCAGCATGGCGCGCAGCAGGAGGCGGGCGTCGGGCAGGTCCTCGGCCGCCCGGTAAAGGGTCTTCTCCTCGGCCTCGGCGTGCGGGACGACCTCCTCGGCGCAGAACGCGACGAGCCGGTCGCGCCGCTCGTGCGGCGCGGCGAGCTGGTCGGCGGCCCGCGCGATCGTGAGGACGTGGTCGGCCATGGTGCGGCCGAGCCGCTCGTGGTGGTCGAGGATCGCCCGCACGGTCTCCTGCTGCGGGCTCGCGGTCGATGTGGTCATGAGCACTTCACTCCTCGTGCCGAGCTGTTTTTTTACAACCGTACTTGTATTTATAGTAGCGGTATGGAGAAACTGGAGACGAGGGGCGGCCCCCGGCCCCGGGTGGCGGCGCGCCGGTTCCCGTTGCTCGCCGGCGCGCTGCTCGGGCTCCTCGCGGGCCTCTGGGGCGCCCTCGGGCTCCTCGGCCTCGACGTCCCGATGCCGCGCACCTCGTTCGCGCGGGAGCACGGCGCGCTGATGGCGCTGGGCTTCCTCGGCACGCTCATCTCCCTCGAACGCGCCGTCGCCCTCGGCCGCCCCTGGGGCTACGCCGCCCCCGCCCTCGCCGGCCTCGGCGCCGTCACCACCGCCCTCGGCCTGACGCTCCCCGGGAAGCTCCTGCTCACCGCCGCCGGCGGCTGGCTCGTCGCGGTCTACATCGCCGTCCTCGGCCGCCGCACCGGACGCGACCTCGCGATCCAGCTGGCCGGGGCGGTCGCCTGGTACGCCGGCGCCCTGCTGTGGCTGTCCGGGCGGCCGGTCGGCGAGATCGTCCTGTGGCTCGCCGCGTTCCTGGTCCTCACGATCGCCGGGGAGCGCCTCGAACTCGCCCGCGTCGCGTTCCTCGGCCGCCGCGCGTCCGACGGCCTCCTGGTCGCCGCGGCCCTGGTCGGCGCGGGCGCCGCCGCCTCCACCGGATGGCCGGACGCCGGATGGCGGCTCACCGGGCTCGGCATGGCCGCCCTCGCCGGGTGGCTCGCCGTCCACGACGTCGCCCGCCGCACCGTCCGCGGGACGGGCCTGCCCCGCTACGCCGCCGCCTGCCTCCTCGCGGGATACGCCTGGCTGGCCGTCGCCGGGACGATCTGGCTCGCCGCCGGGCGCCCCGCCTCCGGCGGACTCAACGACGCCGCCCTGCACGCGGTGTTCCTCGGCTTCGTCATGTCGATGGTCTTCGGGCACGCGCCGGTGATCCTGCCCGCGGTCCTGCGCGTCCGGCTGCCGTACCACCCCGTCCTGTACGCGCCGCTCGTCCTGCTGCACGCCTCCCTCGTCGTCCGCGTCGCCGGTGACCTCGGCGGGTCCGGCGCCCTGCGGACCGTCGGCGGCGTCCTCGGCGAGGTGTCGCTCCTGCTCTTCGGCGGATGCGCCGTGGCCGCGTCGCGCCTCCTGCGAAGGGAACCGTCATGACGTCCGTCGGCATCCGGCCCAGGCCCGCGGCCACCGAACCGCCCGCGCGCCGCCCGGCCCGCTCCGCCTGGCACGCGGTCGCCAACGGGGTCGTGCTCGCGTGGCTGGCGCTGACCGCCGTGGCCGCGCTCGTCCAGCCCGGCCTGCCCGCGCCCCGCTGGCTGCTGATCCACCTGTTCCTGCTCGGCGCCGTGACCAACGCGATCGTCACCTGGACCGAGCACTTCGCCACCGCGCTGCTGCGGATCCCGCCGCCGCCGCGCCGGTGGCCGCTGGCGCGGCTGGCGGTCCTGAACGCCGGGATCGCCGCCGTGCTGGGCGGTGTCGCCGGGGGGTACGCCCTGCTCGCCTCCGGCGGCGCCGCGACGGTCGTCGCGGTCGTCGCCGCGCACGCCACCGTGCTCGCCGTGCGCGGGCGGGGCGCCCTGGGCGGGCGGTTCGCGCACGTCGTCGGCTGGTACGTGTGGTCCGGCGTCGCGCTCGTCGCGGGCGGGACGCTCGGCGGCCTGCTGGCGTCCGGCCGGGCGCCGTCCGGCTGGCACGCGCCGGTCCGCGCCGCGCACGAGCACGTCAACATCCTCGGCTGGGTCGGCCTGGCCGTGCTCGGCACCCTGTTCACGCTGTGGCCGACGGTCCTGCGCACCCGGATGGTGGACGGCACCGGGCGGATCGCCCGCTGGTCGCTGCGCGCCGCCGTGCCCGGCCTGGCCGTCGCGGTCGGCGGCCTCCTCGCCGATCTCCGCTGGCTCGCCGCCGCCGGCCTGCTCCTCTACGCCGCGGCCGCCGCGCTCGCCCTCGTCCCGTTCGTGCGGACGCTCCTCCGGCGCCGCCCGCACACCCCGGCGTCGTGGATGCTCGCCGCCGGGACCGCCTGGTTCGCGGTGACCCTCGCCGCCGACGCGGCCCGGCAGAGCCTCGACGGGCTGCTTCCGCTCGTCCTCGTGGGCTTCGTCGGGCAGACGCTCCTCGGCGCGCTGACGTTCCTGCTGCCCGTCGTCCTCGGCGGCGGGCCCGCGGCGCTCAAGGCCAACGCGGCCGTGCTCGAACGCCTCTGGCTGCCGCGCGTCGCCGCCGTCAACGCCGCGGTGCCGCTGCTCGTCCTGCCCGTCCCCGGCTGGCTGACCCGCGCCGCCTGGATCGCCGCCATCGCCGCGCTGGGCTCGTTCGTCGTGCTCGCCGCGGCGACCGTCGTCCGCACCCGCCGCCCGTCGCCGGTCGTCGCGGGCATCACCGCCGGTGTCCTGCTCACCGCACTAGCCGCCGGGGTCGCGGCCGGGAGCGCGGCCCGGTCCGGCTCGTCGGTCGCGGCCTCGGGCACCCGCACCGTGGACGTCGCCCTCGTCGACATGCGCATCCGCCCCGGGACAATCGAGGCCGCGCCCGGGACGCGGCTCGTCCTGCGAGTCACCAACGAGGACGCCATGCCGCACGACCTGCGCCTCGCCACCGGCCAGGCCACCCCGATGCTCGACCAGGGCGAGACCGCCACGCTGACCGTCCCGCCGCTGGAGGAGTCGATCGACGGCTGGTGCACCGTGCCCGGCCACCGCGCCGCGGGCATGACCATGCGGATCAACATGACGGAGGGACCGGCGCCGGAACACGCCCAGCACGGCACCCACCAGGGCACAGGCCCGCTCGACTTGGCGGCCCCGATGTCGCCGGAGTGGCGTCCCTACGACGCCGCTCTCGAACCCGCCCCAGGCGGCAAGGACCACCGCGTCGAGATCCGCGCGACCGACCGGGAGCTAGAGGTCGCCCCGGGCGTCCGCCAGCAGATGTGGACGTTCAACGGCACCGTTCCCGGCCCCGTCCTGCGCGGCAAGGTCGGCGACGTCTTCACCGTCACCTTCGTCAACGACGCGGCCATGGGGCACGGCATCGACTTCCACGCCGGGTCCCTCGCGCCGGACCGCCCCATGCGCACCATCCAGCCCGGCGAGCGCCTCACCTACCGCTTCAAGGCCGAGCACGCCGGGGCTTGGCTGTACCACTGCTCGACGATGCCGATGCTCCAGCACATGGGCAACGGCATGTACGGCGCCGTCATCATCGACCCGCCGGACCTGCCCCGGGCCGACCGCGAGTACGTCCTCGTCCACGGCGAGCTGTACCTGGGACGGCCGGGCTCCGCGGAGCAGGCGGCGAAGATGCGCGACGGCCGCCCCGACGCGTGGGCGTTCAACGGCACGGCCGCCGGCTACGACCACGCCCCGCTGACCGCCCGCGCCGGAGACCGCGTCCGCGTCTGGGTGGTCGGCGCGGGCCCGGCGTCCGGCACCGCGTTCCACATCGTCGGCGCCCAGTTCGACACCGTCTACAAGGAGGGCGCCTACCTCCTCCGCGAGGGCGACGACGGCGGCGCGCAGATCCTCGACCTCGCGCCGGGCCAGGGCGGCTTCGTGGAGGCGGTCGTCCCGGAGGCCGGCCACTACCCGTTCGTCGACCACGACATGCGGCACGGCGAAGCCGGAGCGCACGGGATCCTGAAGGTCACCGGCTGAGCCGGCGGACGACCGGGTTCCCCTCCGGCGGGGTCCCCGCGAGTTCCACCGGGATCATCCGCGTCACCCCGGCGATCGAGCACGTGCGCCGCACCATGCCGTGCTCCGGCAGCCGGATCGACAGCGGGATCCCCGCCGTCTTGGCCCGGACATAGGTGCGGAGAATGACGTTCAGCCCACTGGAATCACAGAATTGACATTCGGTGAGATCGAGGACCAATGACCGGATGCCCTCGTCGAGGAGTTGCCGCGACAATGCGTGCAGGTCAGCACAGTTTCGGACATCCGCCTCCACCGGGAACAGCAGAGTCGCTTCCTGGTCCGTGCGGCGGACGGTCGCCCCGCCCGAAGTGGTGAACTCCATGGTCGCCTCGCTCAAGGTCGATACCGGAGTGTGCCGCGCTAATGGGACTGCCGAGCATTGCCCTAAGTGGACCGAATCCAGGATCAATCTACAAGCGGCGGAAAGTCAAACCATGTTCAAGACTTCTCGGGTCATTCTCCGCGCGGAAATTGTTGACGTGGGAAAGCACCGTCCTCAGCCGGCGGCGTAGCAGGGGGAGGCGAGGTTGTGGCCGGTGGCGGTCGGGCCGGAGATGAAGTCCGTGATCACCTTCACCCCGGTGAACTCCCGCTCGTCGGGACGCCCGACCACCGACTCGCGGAAGGCCGCCGCGTTCGGGCTGCCGGAGAAGTTGCCCGCCTTCCTGGGCAGCATCCCCTCGTAGTCCACGGTGGTGACCTGCCGGAGCGCCTCGTACACGCCCTCGCGGGTCAGGTCGCCGTTCGCCGCGGCCTTCTCCAGCACCGTCTTCAGCGGGTACTGGAAGATCCAGCCCGAGGTGAGCGCGTTGTCCGGCTCCACCTGGCCCAGCGCCAGCCGCATCGCGGTGTGCCCGGGGGAGTCGGCGGGGAACGTCTTCCACGGCGCCACCACCAGGTAGCGGGCCTTGAGCACCTCGGCCGCCGGGGTCTTCAGCAGCGACCCGACCCAGGTCGGGTTGCTGCCCATGAACCGGCCCTGGAAGCCCGCCTCCACGGCCTTTCCGGCGATCGCGGCGGTCTCGGCGGGACCCACCGTGAGCATCACGACGTCCGGCCGCCGCTCGAGGATCGCGCGTACGGCCTCGGCCTGCTTCGCCGCGCCCTGCTGCGTCTCCACCTCCGAGTAGCGCAGGCCGCGCGCCGTCGCCGCGAGCCTGGCGCCCGCCGCGCCCTCGCCGCCGTAGTCGCCGGGGTAGTAGACGGCCAGCACGCTCTCGGCCTGGAAGGTGTCGACGGCGTAGTCGATCGCGTTCATGGCCTCGAAGCAGTACGAGGCGCCCGACTCCAGGATCACGTCCTCGAACTCCCACCGGGACGGGTACGACCCGGGCACCGCGATCATCCGGGCGGCGCGCAGGTCGCCCAGGATCGCCTCGGTGGTCGGCGAGCCCAGGCTCTGCGCCAGCGCCAGCACCTTGTCCTTGATCTCGATGTACGCGCTGCGGTGCGTGGCGGGGTCGTACTTGTTGTCCCGGATGTAGGTGTGCACGTCGACGTCGTAGCCGCCGATGCCGCCCTGCCGGTTCACGCGGTCCCAGAACGCCTTCTGCGCCGTCACCATCGGCACGCCGAGACCCGTGAACGGCCCCGTGGTCAGGTCGGAGATGATGCCCAGGTAGATGCAGCCGTGGTCGCGGTTCACGGCCTTCGGGCACGGCTCCGCGGTGATCCCCGGGACGTCCGCGGCGGGGCCGCCCTCGTCCGTTCCGGAGGCGCAGCCCGCCAGCCCCGCCAGCAGCGCGGCCGCGGCGAGCAGGGACCTGATCCTCGGCCTGTCAGAGCGCGCGGAGACCATCGATCACTTCCTTGAGAATGCGGGCGTCCGGGCGCCCGGGCGGCGCGGCGGCGCTCTGCACGTGCATCAGCCCGCGGTCGAGCAGGTCGCTCACCAGCACGCGGACCACGCCCACCGGCAGCCGCAGGGCGGCCGACAGCTCGGCCACCGACACCGGGTTGATGGAGAACTCCAGGATCCGCTCGTCCTCGGGGCCGAGCGTGAGCGGATCGGGCATCGGCACCTCGGCGGTCACGACGACCGCGATCAGGTCGAGCTGGCGGCCGCGGCGGCGGGACCTGGTGCGGCCCCGGGTCACCGCGAAGGGACGGACGACGGGCCCGGCCTCCTCGTCCGCCCAGAGGTCGTCCGGCCGCGCCCTGCGGTCCCGGCCCGGATCCGCGGATCCGCCCGGCAGCTCGCCGGACATCACGGACCGCCGTCCCCCGCATCGGCGGCGCGGCCCCGCCGCCAGCCGCGCTGCACCGTGGACATGAAGTCGCGGGCGGCCTCCGGCGACCGCTCCTCCCCGCCCGTCCCGGACGGCTCCTCCCGGGTCTCGGCGGTGCGCCTCAGCTGCGGCGCCAAGTGGGTCTGGCGCCGCCGCACGGGCAGGTCGGCGGGCGGGTCCGCGACCGGGTCCGCGGCAGGGTCCGTGAAGGGGGGAGTGACCAGCGCGAGGTGGTCGCTCGACGGCGGCTGCGACGCGGACCGGACGGGCGGCGCGGGCAAAGCGGAACCGGCCACGGCCCACTCGCCGGTGTCGGTGACCTCGTGGCCGCCGGGGCGCTCGGGCGGCCGCGCCACCAGCTCCCGCGGGATCAGCGCGATGGCGGTGATCCCCCCGTACGGGGAGGCGCGCAGCGTCACCTTGATGCCGTGCCGTGCCGACAGCCTCGCCACGACGAACAGGCCGAGCCGGGCGCTGTCGTCCAGGTCGAGCTCGGGGGCGGTGGCCAGCAGCCGGTTGAGCTCCGCCAGCATGTCGGGCGCGATGCCGAGCCCGCGGTCCTCCACCTCCATCACGAACCCGTGCGCGACCTCCTGCCCGGTCACCCGGATCGTGGTGTTGGGCGGCGAGAACACCGCCGCGTTCTCGATCAGCTCGGCGATGAGGTGGATGGTGTCGGCGACCGCGGGCCCGAGCAGCGCCGCGCGGCCCATCGGCACGACCTCGACGCGGGTGTAGTCCTCGACCTCGGACGCCGCGGCGCGCGCCACGTCCACCATCCGGACCGGGTCGGCCCAGGTCCGCCCCGACGGACGGCCCGACAGGATGACCAGGCCCTCGGCGTGCCGCCGCATCCGGGTCGCGAGCGCGTCCAGCTCGAAGAGCCGCTCCAGCTCGTCGGGGTCCTCGGTGTCGCGCTGCATGGTCTCCAGCATCCGCAGCAGCCGCTGGAGGAGGGACTGGTTGCGGCGGGCCAGCGTCACGAAGATCTCGTTCAGGCGCCGGTTCGCGCGGGCCTCGTTCTCGGCGGCCCGCACGACCGCCCGCTTGGTCTGCGCGAAGGCGCGGTCGATCTGGTCGACCTCGGTGACCCGGAACCGCCCGCTGTCGCGTCCGCCGCCGCGTCCGCCGCCGCGTCCGCCGCCGCGTCCGCCGTCCGGGGCGTCGCCCGCGGCGAGCTCCTCCAGCGGCTCCTCGCCCCGCCGCGCCCGCTCGTTGATCAGCGGCAGCCGCCGCTGCGCGAACTCGTCGACGGCCGCGGCCATGGCGCGGCTCTCCACGATCAGCCGGCGGCCGGCCCGGATCGCGAACAGGATCGCGGCGATCACCGCGAGCAGCCCCAGCCCGCCGGTCAGCGCCAGCCGCAGCAGCACCGCGTTCGCCTCGTCGCCGGCCCGCCGGGTGTTCTCCTCGCGGATCTCGGACGACAGCGCCGCCAGCTGGGCGTCCACCGCCTCGGTCGCGGTGTGCCACGCGCCGATGTCCACGCCGGGACGCCCGCCGGCGGAGCCGCGCTGCATCAGCCGGTTCTGCAGCTCGTCGAAGCGGCGGAACTCCGGCCCGGACACGATCTGCTCGTACCGCACCCGGTAGGAGCCCTGGAGCTCGCGCGCCGCGTCCCCGTAGAGGAACCGGTGCGCCCCGGCGAACTCCACCAGCTGCAGGCGCTCTTCCTCGCTCAGCCGCCCGGCCGCCAGCGCGCCGGTGACGAGCGCGTCCTCGCGGGAGAGGTTCTCCCGGGCGTTCTCGAGCGTGCGGAGGACCCGGTTCTGCCGCACGAGGTCCGGGTCCAGCGAGTGGACCTCGTCGTAGATTTCGCTGGCCATCTCGATGTACTCGGTGTAGCGCGCCATCGCCTCGGCCCGCCCGAGGCTGCGGTCGTCGATCTCGGCGCGCAGCGGCTCCAGCCCGCCGAGCGCGTCCGCGAACCGGGTCATCCGCTGCCGCGTGACGGGACGGGTCGCGCCCCTGATCTCCTCGTCCTCCGCGGAGGCGCGGAACGCCGCGTCGGCCCGGTCGGTCGCCTCCCGCTGCGCCTCGAACCCGGCGCGGCCGATGGTCGCGTCGTCGCCCAGGGCGGACAGCGACATGCGCCGCTCGTCCTGCAGCGCGGCGATGACCTGGTCGGTGGGTTCGAGGACCTTCGTGGTGAACGTCTGCGCCCTCGCCTGCCGCAGGCTGTCCTGCAGCGAGGTGGTCGCGGCCACGCCCCACAGGACGACCAGTGCCGTGACGGGCGGGACCAGCAGCAGCACGATCCGCGATCTGACGGACCTGGCTCTGCCCCGGAGCACCCCGTGCCGCCTTCTCCCGGGCCGGCGCCTCATGCCCCGGGTCCCCGGCGATGGCCAACGCTCATGAGGACCTCCGCGCTGCTGTGATCTAGGTCACTCGATCGCCCAGGACGCTACTACATGCTCATGAGACACTCGGGCGATCTGCCTCACCCGCCCGAATTGTTATCTACGTGTAATTTGTGCACTCGCGGCAAAGCGCGCACCCGCGGCGGGTCGGCGGCCGGTAGATTTTTCGTTATCGCTGGTCAGCGGCATTCTGAGGGGTTTTGAGTCGATTCGTGGGGCTATGGCCCGTCTCGACATCGTCTAGAAGCGAAGTGATGACCATGGCGGAAAAAGGTACGGAAGGCAACGGCCGCGCCCTCACGGACGATCTGCCCGTCGACCAGCTCAAGGACGCGGGGCGGGAGCTCGTCCAGGCGCTCATGGTGCGGACGCTCACCGGGGCCAGCGGGAAGATCCAGGACGTGACCCAGCGGCTGACCGACGCCGCGGACGGCGGCGCGAAAACGAAGATGGCCGCGACCGGGGTGAAGAAGCTCGCCGAGGGCGAGTCCCCGCTCAAGGCGGGCCTCAGCGCGGGCGCCACCGGCGCGAAGGAGAAGGTCAAGGAGGCCGTGAGCTCCATCGGCGGCGGCGGCAAGGACGGCGGCGGTGGCGGCTACAAGGGCGACAAGAAGAAGGTCACCAACATCCTCGAGTCGTTCGACGTGGGCCTGCCCCGCCGCGTCGCCTACGACCAGTGGACGCAGTTCGCCGACTACCCGAGCTTCACCAAGAAGGTCGAGAGCGTCGAGCAGGAGTCGGACGAGAAGCTCCACTGGCGGGCCCAGATCTTCCTCTCGCACCGCAGCTGGGACTCCACGATCATCGAGCAGGTGCCGGACGAGCGGATCGTCTGGAAGTCCAAGGGCCCCAAGGGGTACGTGGACGGCGCCGTGACGTTCCACGAGCTGGGACCGACGATGACCCGGATCATGCTCGTCGCCGAGTACCACCCGGACGGCTTCTTCGAGAAGACCGCGAACCTCTGGCGGGCGCAGGGCCGCCGCCTCCGCCTGGACTTCAAGCACATCAAGCGCCACATGATGACGCGCACGATCCTGGAGCAGGAGGAGGTCCAGGGCTGGCGCGGCGAGATCCGCGACGGCGAGGTCGTCAAGACCCACGAGGACGCCCTGAAGGAGGAGCAGGAGGCGGCCGGCTCCGAGGAGGACCAGGAGAAGAAGCCCGACGAGGAGCAGGCGGAGGCCGGCGAGGAGCGAGCCGAGTCCGAGGAGGACAAGGCCGAACCCGAGGGCGCCGAGCCGAAGGCCGAGCAGGAGTCCGCGGAGGAGTCCGGGCAGGATTCCGAGGAGGAGTCCGGGCAGGAGTCCGAGGAGGAGTCCGGGCAGGATTCCGAGCAGGATTCCGAGCAGGATTCCGAGCAGGAGTCCGGGCAGGAGTCCGAGGAGCGGGCGAAGGAGAAGGCCGAGAGCACCGCCTGACCACAGTCTGCACACGTTCCGACGTTTTCGCTGGTCGCGCCCGGGTAGCGGCGGCCTGAGGGGGAACCATGGGCACTAACGGGGACGCCGGTGAGCCGGAGGGCGCCGAAGGCAGGATCGTCTCACCGGACACGCGGGCGCGGCCGAGCGAGGGACCGGACGTCCATCTCGACGTCCCGCTCCTCAAGGTGGAAGAGATATCCCTGGAGGTCGAGAACCTGGAGGCGCACGTCTCGCTCGTCGCCCAGGTCCTCGACATGCTCCGGCTGAACGTCGGCGCCGACGTCACCCTCGGCCGGGTGAAACTGGAGATCAAGGGCGTCGAAGCCCAGGCGCTGCTCGACGTCCGGCTCGACAACGTCGCCATCATCGTCGACCGCGTACTGACCACGCTCGACCGCAACCCGGAGCTCCTCCAGCACATCGGCCGCGGCGTGGAGGCGGCCGTAGGCGAGGTGGGCGCCGGCGCAGGCAAGGCCGTAGGCGAGGTAGGCGAGGGCGCCGGCAGCGCGGTGAAGGACGTCGGCGAAGGCGCCGGTGGCGCGGTCAAGGACGTCGGCGAGGGCGCGGGCGGCGCGGTAAAGGATATCGGCGCAGGCACAGGCGGCGCGGTGAAGGACGTCGGAGAGGGCGCGGGCGGCGCGGTGAAGGACGTCGGAGAGGGCGCGGGCGGTGCCGTGAAGGACGTCGGCGAAGGCACTGGTGGCGCGGTCAAGGGGGTGGGCGAAGGCGCGGGCGGCGCGGCCGAAAAGGTGGGCGAAGGTGCAGGTGGAGCCGTCAAGGACGTAGGCGAAGGGGCCGGCGGCGCGGTGAAGGACGTCGGCGAAGGGACCGGCAGTGCCGCTGAGAACGTGGGCGAGACCGCAAGCGACACAGCGAAGGGTCTCACCGGCGACACCGCCTCCGACCAGGACAGCACCGCCTCCGACCAGGACAACACCGCCTCCGACCAGAACAACACAGCCTCCGCGCAGAAGGACGCACCCGCGCAGGGCGGCAACGGCGGGGACACCGAACAACCCGCCGCCAACGGCGAGCAGGAGATCACCGCGCTCCAGACCGCGCTGCAGGAGACGGAGCAGTCCGTGCGCGAGCTGGGCCGGGCGCTGGTCCGGATGATCGCCCCGCAGCCCCGCCCGCCGAGCGGCGGCGGAAACGAGGGATCATGAGCCCCCACGAGCAACGTCCGAGCGAGGACGTCATGCGATCGGCGGACATCCTCTTCACAGCCCACGTCAAGGCCGACGAACTGCGCTTCGAGGTCGTCCCGGAAACCTCCGTGGTGTTCACCGGCGACGCCGACGAAGCGTCCGCGTCCGGCAGCGACCGGACCAACCTCCCGGCCGAGGTCCGGGAGAACGTCACCTACCGCGACGTCCGCATCGACTACGCGATCGCCGCGAAGCTCGAACCGGGTGATGTTCGCGAATCGGGGTAGCGGAGCCGACATGCGTACTCTCATCAACGGATTGATCGCCGGGGCCGCGGGGACCACCGCGCTCAACGCGACCACCTATCTCGACATGGCCATCCGCGCGCGGGGAGGCAGCAGCACCCCGGAGGACACCGTCCAGAAGCTGGCGGACGGAGCCCACATCAGCCTCGGCGAGGAAGAAGAGAAGGCGGAGAACCGCAAGCAGGGCATCGGCGCCCTGATGGGCTACGGCACGGGCATCGGCGCGGCCCTGGCCTATGGGGCGATCACCCGCCGCCGCGGCGCCTCATGGCCGGTCGGCATCCTCACCCTCGGAACGCTCGCCCTCCTCGGCTCGAACGTCCCGATGACCGCCCTGGGCATCACCGACCCCCGCGCGTGGTCCGTCGCCGGCTGGGTCTCCGACATCGTCCCCCACATGATCTACGGCGCCGCCGCCTACGCAGCCTACGAACAAATGCGCTGACCCCTCCCGGCAGCCGGTCCGTCCCGAAGATCAGGGGCAGTCGCACCGTCCCCGCGAACTCGTCGCCAATCACGGCCGGGCCCCAAGGCCCGCTCCGAGCGCACGCGCGATTGCCTCGGCGGTCTCGGCCGGGGAGTCGGCCGCGCCGATCCTGTCGCCGGTTGGAGCCCAGGTGAACATCCAGCTCCCGTCGACGAAGTCGGCGCCGATCTCGGTGAACCTGCTGGGCGAATCGGTGTTGATCACGTAGAGGACGGGCGTGCCGCTGCGCGAGACGATTCCGCACGACATCCCGCCGCGCTCGCGCACGGCCTCATCGAGGGCGGAGAGGAACGGACGCCGTCCGCTCATGGCCGTCAGATGATCAGTGGCCATCTTCGTACTACCTCCCGTCGGGGGTCATGCCTGGGCTGCGGATGCGGACGTGCCTGTGGAGCCGTCCAGGGGGTGTGCTGAGATCCGCTACGGGTGCATTCGCGACCAGATCCACTTGCCGCCGGCCGGGTCGGCGGTGACGCCGCACTTGGCGGACATGGCCTGGACGATGTGCAGGCCCCAGCCGCCGTTGTCGTCGAACGCCTCCTCGGACAGGTCGAGGTCGTCCAAGGTGAGTTCGGTCATCGGCCTGGCTTTGGGTAGCTCGTGGTCCGCGTCCCAGACGGCGATGATGACGCCATAGGCGTCCCGGCTGAGCTGGAGGCGGATCTCCTCGTCCGGCGTCTGCCGGGCCGCATTGGTCACGAGCTCCGAGACGACGAGAAGCGCGCTGTCGAGAATGTGGGAGTAGTCCCATTTGCGGATTCGTGTGTCCACGAAAATGCGCGCCAGCCCCACTGCGGCGGGTGTGCCCATAAGGGACATTGTTGGCTCTACGGCCGCCGTCATCGCCATCGTCCTGTCCTTGCCCGAGATTCCGATTTCCTGCGACAAGGATCACCGACGTGTTCTAGTTTTTGGTGTACAGCCAAACTATTCCAAACAGGAATACGAATGCCTCTCGTTCGAGACCCGATCGAGCCTAGGCACTCGATGTATCACTTTCTGGCCTTCTACCTGCGGTTTCTTCGTGAGAGGGCGGGCCTGTCACTCACCCAGGTGGGAAAGATCATCGGTGTGGCCAGGTCGTCTGTTTGCAATATGGAGGCAGGTAGGCAGCGTCCTCAGGAAGATCATGTTGCAAAGCTGGATGAGCATTACGGAACCGGCAAGCTATTGCAGCTTTTGCTGTGGTTTGCCCGTTTGGCGCATGACCCGAACTGGTTCCGGCAGTACTCGGAATACGAGAAGCAGGCATCATCGATCAGGGCGTATCACGGGCAAGCTGTACCGCTCGCGCTCCAAACTGAGGACTACACACGAGCTCTTGTGGAGGCCGGTTCCAGTAGAGACATCGAGGGCGAAGTGGCTGAACGCGCTGAGCGCAAGGCCGCAATCCTCGATCGGGAAGACTTCCCGGACCTCTGGGTGATCATGGACGAGGGTGTGCTGGCACGTCTTGTGGGCGGAAGGTCGGTCATGGCGACCCAGCTTCGGCACCTGCTGGAGATGGCGGACGAGGGCCATGTGAGCCTCAGGATCGTTCCCTTCTCCTCGGGCGCGAACGTTGGCGTGGACGGGTCATTGCAGATCATGCGCTTGGAGACCCGCGATGTCGCGTATGCGGGCGCCCAAGGCGGGGGCCGCCTGATCGAATCGCCGGGCGAGGTCCGCCAGATGGGGGATAAATTTGAACGTATCGGCGTGAAAGCCCTCTCAGAGGATGGCTCACGCGACCTCATCAAGCATTACTTGGAGATGTACGCATGATCGTCCAGTGGCGAAAGAGCACTCACAGTGGCGGCGTTGACGATAAAGCGTGCGTTGAGCTGGGGCGACTTGCGCCGGGGGCCGGGGTCGG
>NZ_SMKB01000189.1:0-14103 GCF_004348575.1 Actinomadura sp. 7K534 | reverse complement strand
GGGTGGTTATGGGGGATGGAGTTTGGTCAGGGGGCCGGCTCGGATTTCTCGGAGGAAGGGGTCCGTGTCGTCTTGCCATTGGGTCGGTGTGCGGACTACCGGGTGGACGGGGAGGCCCAGTCGGGCGGCGGCCTCCTGGGCGGCGTCGTGGGCGATGGTGCGGGGGACGTTTCCGACGACCAGTACCTCGACGTCTGTGGGCTGATCGCCTGGGGTGCCTTCGTAGCGCGCCGCCCAGGGGCCGAACAGGTAGACGGCGTTCATGGAGGACAGGCGGCCGAACTCTTCCGCCACCACAGCCGCTGGGCCGAACGTCAGCATCAGGAGGCGGGTCAGGGGTTCGTACAGGGGGCTTTCGGTGTTCCGGACGACCAGGCGGCCGGCAAGGGTGCGGCGGAAGGTGAGGAGGTCTGCGCGGGCCAGCCGTTCCACCTCGCGCATCACTGATGCGAGGTCCACGCGGAGCATCACGGCCAGGTCGAGCATCGACATCTCGCGCTCCGGGCCGAGGAGGAGGCGTGCGAGGAGTTCGCCTTGCAGGTTCGAGCGGAAGATCGGGAGGCGGGCGGGGGCGCGGGCTCGTACGTCACGCAGGAATGCCTCGGTCACCTTCTCTGCTTCCGTCGCGGCGCGGACGCGGCGTCTCGTGGGCTCGGCCGCCGAACCGATTGCATTCGATCGCATGTTCGAATGCTATGAGGCGGGTACGACGGATCCCGGCGTCATCACAGGTTGTGGATAAGTCGCGGTGGAGCCCGGCCGGGTTCCGTCGGCTGCGCCGCGTTGCCACCGCCTGGCGGCATGCGGAAGGGCCCGCACCGGTCGGTACCGGTGCGGGCCCTTCTGCTGCGGACGTCAGTCCTTGTTGAAGTTGACCGCGCCCTCGATGGGCGGCGGGCTGTCGGGGACGGTGTCCGGCTTCGGGACGCCCTTGAAGGTGAACTTGGCGGTCTCCGCCGTGCCCTCCTTGTTCTCGGGGTCGAAGCCCTCGGTGCCCACGATCACGATCTGGCCGGGCTTGAGCTCGCTGAACAGGATCTTCTCGGACAGGCTGTCCTCGATCTCCCGCTGGATCGTGCGGCGCAGCGGCCGGGCCCCGAGGACGGGGTCGTAGCCCTTCAGCGCCAGCAGGTCCTTGGCCTCCTGCCGCAGCTCGATGCCCATGTCGCGGTCGCGCAGCCGCTCGTCCACCTTGGCGATCATCAGGTCGACGATCTGGATGATCTCCCGCGGGGTGAGCTGGTGGAACACCACGGTGTCGTCGACGCGGTTGAGGAACTCGGGACGGAAGTGCTGCTTGAGCTCCTCCGACACCTTGGCCTTCATCCGCTCGTACGAGCCCTGCTCGTCGTTCTGACGGGCGAAGCCCATCGACACGCCCTTGGAGATGTCCTTGGACCCGAGGTTGGTCGTCATGATGATGACGGTGTTCTTGAAGTCCACGACACGGCCCTGCGCGTCGGTCAGGCGGCCGTCCTCCAGGATCTGCAGCAGCGAGTTGAAGATGTCCTGGTGGGCCTTCTCGATCTCGTCGAAGAGCACGACCGAGAACGGCTTGCGGCGCACCTTCTCCGTCAGCTGGCCGCCCTCCTCGTACCCGACGTAGCCGGGCGGGGAGCCGAACAGCCGCGAGACGGTGTGCTTCTCCATGAACTCGGACATGTCGAGCTGGATCAGCGCGTCCTCGTCGCCGAACAGGAACTCCGCCAGCGTCTTGGACAGCTCGGTCTTGCCGACACCGGACGGGCCGGCGAAGATGAACGAGCCGCCGGGGCGCTTGGGGTCCTTCAGGCCGGCGCGGGTACGCCGGATCGACTGGGACAGCGCCTTTATGGCGTCCTCCTGGCCGATGACCCGCTTGTGGAGCTCGTCCTCCATGTTCAGGAGGCGCGTGCTCTCCTCCTCGGTCAGCTTGAAGACCGGGATGCCGGTGGCGGTGGCGAGGACCTCGGCGATCAGCTCGTCGGTGACCTCGGCGACGACGTCCATGTCGCCGGCCTTCCACTCCTTCTCCCGCTGCGCCTTCTGGCCGAGCAGCTGCTTCTCAGAGTCGCGGAGCGCGGCGGCCTTCTCGAAGTCCTGCGCGTCGATCGCGGACTCCTTGTCGCGCCGGACGTCGGCGATCTTCTCGTCGTACTCGCGCAGGTCCGGCGGAGCGGTCATCCGGCGGATGCGCATCCGGGAGCCGGCCTCGTCGATGAGGTCGATCGCCTTGTCGGGCAGGAACCGGTCGCTGATGTAGCGGTCGGCGAGCTGCGCCGCGGCGACCAGCGCGCTGTCGGTGATCGACACGCGGTGGTGCGCCTCGTAGCGGTCCCGCAGGCCCTTGAGGATCTCGATCGTGTGCGACAGCGACGGCTCGGCGACCTGGATCGGCTGGAAGCGCCGCTCCAGCGCGGCGTCCTTCTCCAGGTGCTTGCGGTACTCGTCCAGCGTGGTCGCACCGATGGTCTGCAGCTCGCCGCGGGCCAGCATCGGCTTGAGGATGCTGGCGGCGTCGATCGCGCCCTCGGCCGCGCCCGCGCCGACCAGGGTGTGCAGCTCGTCGATGAACAGGATGATGTCGCCGCGGGTGCGGATCTCCTTGAGGACCTTCTTCAGGCGCTCTTCGAAGTCACCGCGGTACCGGGAGCCGGCGACAAGGGCACCCAGGTCGAGGGTGTAAAGCTGCTTGTCCTTCAGCGTCTCGGGCACCTCGCCCTTGACGATCTTCTGCGCGAGGCCCTCGACGACGGCGGTCTTGCCGACGCCGGGCTCGCCCACGAGGACGGGGTTGTTCTTGGTGCGGCGGGACAGCACCTGCATGACCCGCTCGATCTCCTTGTCCCGCCCGATGACCGGGTCGAGCTTGCCCTCACGTGCGGCCTGGGTCAGGTTGCGGCCGAACTGGTCGAGCACAAGGGAGGTGGACGGAGCCGACTCCGAGGGACCGCCGGAGGCGGCCGGCTCCTTGCCCTGGTAACCGTGCAGCAACTGGATGACCTGCTGGCGCACACGGTTCAGGTCGGCGCCGAGCTTCACCAGGACCTGGGCGGCGACGCCCTCGCCCTCACGGATCAATCCCAGCAGGATGTGCTCGGTGCCGATGTAGTTGTGGCCGAGCTGCAGCGCCTCGCGCAGTGACAGCTCAAGGACCTTCTTGGCACGCGGAGTGAACGGGATGTGGCCCGACGGCGCCTGCTGACCCTGGCCGATGATCTCTTCGACCTGCTGGCGCACCGCTTCAAGGCTTATCCCCAGGCTCTCCAGAGCCTTGGCAGCGACACCCTCACCCTCGTGGATCAGACCCAGGAGGATGTGCTCGGTGCCGATGTAGTTGTGGTTGAGCATCCTGGCTTCTTCCTGAGCCAGGACGACAACGCGCCGCGCGCGGTCGGTGAACCTCTCGAACATCTCGTCGCTCCTCACAGAGCGGTTGGGCAGAGTCCGGAACGTCCGGAACTGTCCTTCCGCATGCTAGCCCGCCCCGAGGAGGCCACCCGGTGCACTCCCACCAGGAGACGTTCCCCAGCTATGCGCTGTTCAGTCTCATCCAACTACCGCATCGGTGCGTCATGTTCCCGCTACGCCCCAAGCGAACGGGGGCTTTTCGCAGGTAGGCCAAGGCGCGGGCCGAGAGTGCCGAATGGGGGTGGTGTTCCACCCGCGCGCCCTGTTTACCGCGCGGCGCCGATCGCGAACCGTCCATCCGCTACGCCGAAAGCGAACGGAGGACGGAGGCGAGCCACCGGCCCCTCGGGACGGACTCCGGGGCAACGCGAAGCCGCGATGAACATGCGTCAGACGACTCGGTGCCCGAGAGAACTCGGCCGGGCGGAAGTCCGCGCCCGGCCGGAAGGGGAACGGCCGGGCGGAGAAGGGCCGCCGGCGGGCGCTAACGGCCGTCGGAAGCGAACGGCCCGCCTCGCGTGAACGAAGACGGGCCGTCGGCTGTTGAACCGGGTCAGTTGGCCGCCTCGTACTGCTCGATCACATGGGCCGGGATCCTGCCGCGCTCATTGACCTTGATGCCATTGTTCTTGGCCCAGGCGCGGATCTCGGCACTGCGCTCGCGGCTGGACGCACCGCGCTGCCGGCGCTTGCGCGTGGAACTTCCCGCCTTGCGTGACTTCTCCACGAACGGCCGAAGAGAATCCCGCAGCTTCGCCGCGTTGGCGTCACTCAGGTCGATCTCGTAGGAGGCGCCGTCGATCGAGAACGCTACGGTCTCGTCCGCCTCGCCACCGTCGAGGTCGTCGACGAGAAGCACCTGAACCTTCTGTGCCATGGGGACAGACCCTTTCGGCTTGAGCAAACTTCATTCGGTCGCCAAAGATATCCGAGAAGTCGAGTGATGACAATTCAGGGCCGCGCCCTTGAACCGGTACTCCGCGGGAAGTCCCGTTGCACGTGACCGGGCGTAATCGGCGCCTCATGTTTCCGTACGTCCGGGGTGCGGCGGCAGGGCACGCCGACGGGGCGGCGTGATTTTTTTCGCGCCGCAGGGAGCTCCGATGCGGTTTTCGGGCGAGGCCGCCGCCGCGGCGCACCTCGCTGACCTGGGAGGGTGGTCGCGCATTGGCCCTGGTTTGCGGGCCTTCCGGCATTCGGACGCGCCCGCCGGCCGCGGAGTGCGTACCGGCGTAAAAGGCCCTGCCGCCGACCTTAACAGCCCCCGCACCCCCGGACGGTCTCCTCCGATTAAACCTGACGTAACGACACTAACCACGCCGACGTCGATATGCGCGGGTGCCTCCGCTCCCCGGGACAGCCGGTGATCAACGCCCTCACCGGCCTATGTGGACGGATAACCACTGACCCGCCGGAGGCGAAAATCAGTTGCGGCCGCCATCGCGAGGGAAGTCCCCATCTGCGGGCCGCGGCCGGAAGCCGCCCGGAGTCTCCCATCCCCAAAAACGGGAGATTGCTGCACAATCCCGCCACCGGACCGTGCATCTTCCCGCCTGCGCCAAGCCCGGCTCCGGCCTGCGGCGGCCCGCTCGGGCCCCGAGGGGCGCGAGAACTAAAGGCCCCTTCCTGGTGAGACCCGATCCCATCCGGGAGTAACTCTCAGCACTATCCGGCCGGGGCCCCGGCCGGAAGGCCAACGGGTTCCGGATGCACATCTCAAAGCGGAGGGCACGTCCGGGAAGAGACACATCCCGCGGCGATTCGGGGCCGTAACCGGAACCACCTGGCATTGGCCGTCCGCCCCGGCGGCGGACCGAAACAAGCCGGGCGACTCCACGAAACCCGTCCCGCACGGACACGGCGCTCTCATCCCGCCGTGAGGACGGGACGAGAGCGCCGTGCATCAACGCCCGGTGCGCGACCGAGGACGCCTGAGAGGGCCTCAGAAGGCCGACGAATCAGTGGGCGGCCGTTTTACCACGACCGTCCCCGCGAGCCTGTCATGGAGGGCTTGACGGCTGTCGCCCTCGAAGAGCAGCCCGGCGTTCGCGACCCAGAAGATGCCCGCCAGTAGGCCGAGAACGGGAATCGGGCGTGCCGCGATCGGCAGCGAATAGACCGCGGCTCGCAGAACGGCACGCGGAACCCCCAATGGGCCTCCGCCGCCGGCTTCCCCGGTTGGGCGTTCGTCACCCGCGGGGAGGGTCACTACTACCTCAATGCCCGCGAAGCGCTTGCCTAGGGTCCGCCCCCAGAGCGCGAGTTGGATCGACTCGTACAGGAGCATGCATCCGGCCACGGCCGGTGGAGCGATGACGTCCAGCGCGGGGCCGGACGCCAGTGCTCGGACGACGATGATTACGGGCAGGCCGACTATCAAGGTGTCGACAACGCGCGCCAAGAGGCGCTGCCCCGGCTCAGCGAGCGGTGCCCCCGCCATCGCTGCTTATTCCGCGTACTCGTCGTACTCGGCGTAGCCGCCCCGCTCGTCGATGACGAGCGTCCCGGCGAACCGGTCGTGGAGGGCCTGATGCATGGGCTGGTCCCAGATGGCCCACAGGTAGGCCATCAGCGCGCCCGCCCAGACCAGCACCATTCCGTACGCCGCGTAGTCCCACACCATCACGGCCAGGGCGAGGAAGAAGAAAACGCCGATCTGGTAGACCACGTGGATGATTCCAGCGCGCCATACGGCTTGCGTCGTGGTCAGGGGTTCGCCCGCTGGGCGCACCTGGACGACCCCAAGGTGCATGATGCGCTTCCCAAGCGTCCGTCCTGACATGGCGAGCTGGACGGCCTCGTACAGGAACGGAAGGACCGACAGGACGGCGAAGAGGGTGAAGATGATGGGCCAGTTCCAGATGCCCCCCTCGTCCTCCGTCTGGCTGCCCGGCTTGCCGAGGCCGAGCACACCGATCGTCACGGGAAGGACGAGGGCGAAACCGAAGACCGCGACGAGCGCGTTGTCGATGAGCCTGGCGCCC
The DNA here is from genome assembly GCF_004348575.1 of Actinomadura sp. 7K534. Lineage (NCBI taxonomy): Bacteria > Bacillati > Actinomycetota > Actinomycetes > Streptosporangiales > Thermomonosporaceae > Actinomadura > Actinomadura sp. 7K534. The sequence continues at coordinate 7,729 of NZ_SMKB01000189.1, read as the reverse complement.
GCACGCCGCATGATCGGGGCCAGGACCATCTCGCCGCCGTGGGCATCCCCGTAGTGGGCGTCACCGTACTGGTCGTAGGACGCCTCGTACGTCTCGTTGTACGCCGGCTGCCCTCCCCACTGCTGCTGGGGCTGCTGCCATTGCTGCTGCTGCGGTTGCTGCCGCCGCTGGGGCTGCCCCTGGGGACCTTGGTACGGGGGCGGCGGACCGTAGGAACCGTGCCCTTGAGGCGGCTGCTGGCGTCGCCGCCCGCGGTAGGGGGAATCGCTCATTGGGTCAGTCCTCCAGGCGAAGCAACATGCGGGTGTTGCCCAACGTATTGGGCTTGACCCGATCGAGGTCCAAGAACTCTGCCACGCCTTCGTCGTAGGAGCGGAGAAGCTCCTCGTACACCTCTGGCGACACCGGCGTCCCAAGGATCTGCTGGAAGCCGTGGCGCGCGAAGAACTCCACCTCGAAGGTAAGACAGAACACCCTCCGCACGCCGAGTTCCCGCGCCGTCTCCAAGAGGCGGGAGACGATGCGGTTCCCGATTCCGCGTCCGCCGTAGCCTTTGTCCACCGCCACCGAGCGGACCTCGGCGAGGTCCTCCCACATCACGTGCAGGGCGCCGCAGGCTATGACCGGGCCCGGGCTCCCGTCCCGGACGTCCTCGGCGACCCAGAACTCCTGGACGTCCTCGTACAGCTTCACCGTGCTCTTCTGCAGCAGGCGCCGTCCCGACTGGGCGTACAGATCGACCAGCCTGCGGATCTCCTGAACGTCGGCGGTACGGGCACGCCGGATCTCGAACTCCACAAACAGGCGAGATTATCCAACGCGCACCTGGCCACAGGTACGGCTCCCCTCGTAGAAGCGCCTGCAGAAGGGCCCGCACCGGACGAGTGACTAGATAAAAGCGACTAGGTAAGCGTCGGCGCCCGGAGAGAAAGTGACTCATAGCACAGCGGCATGCCGGGGCGGAACCCCTCCAGCGCCGCCAACGCTCCCGGCGACCTGGGATTTCGCTTGTTCTAGTTGGCATCCAATGCCGGTTCCGTTAGTGTCCCGCTGACGTCGGCCCATCGCACGACGGCGGCCGGCCCCCGCTCCGCGCTTCCGCGGACGGCGACTCCCGCCCCGACCCATCGTCGATTCGGTAGGCGGACGAGGAGAGGAGAATCCGTGGAGCCCCCGCGCCCCGCTCTCTTTTCACGATCTGCACGCTCCCCCCGTTCGGCGTCCCCCCGTACGACGTCTCCCGGTGCGGCAACGCACGACCGGGCGGCACCGCGCCGCGGCAGGGCCCGTCTCGGCTTCAGGACGGCGACCGTGGCCGGCGCGCTCCTCGCCGTCACGGCCGCGCCCGTCTCGTTCGCGCCGGGCACCCTCCCCGCCGCCCACGCCGATCCGGAGCCGTCCACCAGCGAACTCCGTTCCAAGGCGTTCGAGCTCGCCGACGAGTTGGAGAAGCTGACCGAGCAGTACAACGGGCTGAAGGTCAAGCTCGCGCAATCCGAGCGCGCCGCCAAGGTCGCCGCCGCCAACGCCAAGCGGCAGGAGAAGTCGCTGCAGGCCGTCCGGGAGAAGGTCAGCACGCTGGCCGCCACCAGCTACATGCAGGGCGGCACCGACCCCACGGTCTCGTTCGTCGCCTCCCAGGACCCGCAGGCCGTCCTCGACCAGGCCGCCACCCTCAGCTACTTCGCCAAGCAGGACAGCACCAAGGTCCTCGGCCTGATGCAGGCCATGCAGGCCGCCGAGCGCGCCCGCAAGTCCGCCGAGTCCCGCGCCAAGCAGGTCAAGGAGCTGCGCACGCAGCTCGAGGACCAGCGCAAGAAGGTCACCGCGACCTACGAGAAGGTCCGCGGCAAGCTCGTCAAGCGGGACCCGACGCAGCTCGCCAAGCTGCCCGTCGTCGGCAACGGCAAGGCCGCCCAGGCGCTGCGGGCCGCGATGTCCAAGATCGGGCGCCCGTACGTGTGGGGCGCCGCCGGGCCGAGCAGCTTCGACTGCTCCGGCCTCACCATGTGGGCCTACAAGCAGGTCGGCATCAACCTGCCGCACTACACCGGCAGCCAGTGGACCGCGGGCACGCACGTGGACCGGAGCCAGCTCCAGCCGGGCGACCTCGTGTTCTTCTACTCCGACCTGCACCACATGGGGATGTACGTCGGTGACGGCAAGATGCTGCACGCGCCCCGCACCGGCGACGTCGTGAAGATCGCCCCGATGGCCGGCCGCCCCTACGCGGGCGCCGTCCGAGTCGCCTGACCGAGCCGCCCGGCCCCGGTGACGTCCAGCGCGGACATCCTTCGCGGAACAACTGGCGGATGGACCGTGGGCGGGTCTCCGAACGCCGTCCGCGGCGACGCCACCTGCAGGGACCTACCTGTCAGTGCGCCGGCGCCGCCGCTGCGGGGTCGGACGGGTTCAGCTCGACTCGCCACCTGGTTTCCTGGTGACGCTCGCCGTCCCCTGGCGAGCGTCAGGGGGGTCACCCCTAGATGAGCTGCCTTCGAGCCGCCCACACCACGGCCTCGATAGGGGTGTTGACCTCCAGCCGGTCGCAGATGGTCCGCAACCGGCGCCGCAAGGTCCGCGCGCTCAGCTCCAGCTTGCGTGCCGCCACATCGGCGGTGACACCGGTGGCGATCTGGGCGAGCAACCGGATCTCCTCTTCGCTCAGCCCGAAATCGTCGGTGCCACGACGTGCGAGTGTGGCTGTTTCCACTCCGTCCTCCCTCGTCCGTGGTGATGACCGCGGGGATGCAGCCGGTCCGCTGCACAGGCACGGGTTGGGCCTCGATCTGTACACGCGTTGGGTTGCCGGGTCCGGAGGCGTCCGGACTAGATCATCGGTTTCCTTTGCTGTCTCACGAGCTTGGCCGGAGGTGGCCGCCTGGCCGATTGCGGGGTCGTTCGGGGGAACTCCGGGTGACGATTCACTCGTTGGCCGGCCGAGGGGGTCGGGATGAGATCGCCAGCCATCCGCACCCGCCCCTTCTCGTCGGACCCGCCAGATCTCGCCGCGGACGAAGATCGTGAATCGTTTCAAGCTACGCTTCGGCTCGGAACGCTAGGCGGCCGGATCCGGCCCGTCAAGCGCCGATTCGATGCACTGCGTACACGATTGGCCGCGATGTGTGACCGGCGCTTCGCCGGCGCGCCACGAATAACGCCACTACCTGGGGAAACCCCCCTGGAGCGGGACGAGGAGCGAGTTGCCACAGACCAGTATTCGGGAGGTCGCGAAACGCGCCGGCGTCTCAGTTGGGACCGTTTCGAATGTCCTAAACCGGCCAGATCTCGTGGCCGAAGCGACCCGTGACCGAGTTCGCGCCGCGATCGAGGAGCTGGGATTCGTCCGGAACGAGTCCGCCAGGCGGCTCCGCAGAGGTCCCGAGCGCACCGCCGGCGAGTTCGGCGACCAACCCCGCCGCGCCTTCGGCGTCGTCGTCGAGGACCTCACCAACCCGTACGCGACGGACGTCGCGCGGGGGGCCGAGGCGGCGCTCAACGCGTCCGGCCACGACGCCCTCTGGCTCTCCAGCGACTACTCCGCCGCCAAGGAGCGGCGCTCCCTCGAACTGCTGGAGGAGCAGCGCGCCGCGGGCGTCCTGATCATCCCCGTCGACCTGTCCGCCCGCGACATCTCCGGGCTGCGCGCGGCGGGCATGAGCGTGGTGCTGATCGACCGGCACACGCCCGACGTCTGCTCCGCCCAGGTCGACCACGTCGCGGGCGGGGAGATCGCCGCCGCGCACCTGCTCGGCATCGGCCGCGAGCGGATCGCCTTCGTCACCGGCGTGCCCGAGCCGGAACCGTGCGTCGAGCGCCGCGACGGCGCGTCCCGCACGATCACCGAGGCGGGCTCCGCGAAGCCCGCGACGCTGATCCAGGACGCGATGAGCCCCACCGAGGGCCAGGCCGCCGCGCACCAGCTCCTGGAGCTGTCGCCGCGTCCCGACGGCGTGTTCTGCGCCAACGACCTGCTGGCCATCGGGCTGATCAACGAGCTCACCCGCCTCGGCATCCGCGTCCCGGAGGACATCGCCGTCATCGGCTACGACGACATCGAGCTCGCCGCGAGCGCCGCCGTGCCGCTGACCACCATCCGGCAGCCGCGCCGGGAGCTCGGCTGGGAGGCCGCCGAACTCGCCATGGCGGAGCTGAGGGAGGGCAAGTCCCACCAGCACCGCCAGGTCGTGCTCCGGCCCGAGCTCGTGATCCGGGAAAGCGCTTAGCAGACCGCGCCGCCGGGGCGCGGACGGCGCCCCAGGCCGCTCACTGCTCCGGCTTGACCAGCGGGAACAGGATCGTCTCGCGGATGCCCTTGCCGGTGAACGCCATGATCATCCGGTCGATCCCGGCGCCCATCCCGCCCGTGGGCGGCATCGCGTACTCCAGGGCGCGCAGGAAGTCCTCGTCGAGCTGCATCGCCTCCGGGTCCCCGCCCGCGGCGAGCAGCGACTGCTCGGTGAGCCGGCGGCGCTGCTCGATCGGGTCGACCAGCTCGGAGTAGGCGGTGCCGAGCTCCGTCCCGAAACCGATGAGGTCCCACTTCTCGGTGAGCAGGGGCTCCTCGCGGTGCTGGCGGGTCAGCGGGGACGTCTCGACCGGGAAGTCCATGACGAACGTCGGCTGGACGAGGGTGTGCTCGATCAGCTCCTCGAACACCTCCTGGACGAGCTTGCCCTGGCCCCACTTGGGGTCCCAGGAGACGCCCCTGGCGTCCGCGAGCTTCCGGACGTCCTCGATGGGCGTGTGCGGGGTGATCTCCTCGCCGAGCGCCTCCGACACCGACCCGTACAGCGTGATCCGCGGCCACTCCGCCAGGCCGAGGTCGACCTCGGTGCCGTCGTGGACGACGACGGTCGTGCCGAGGGCCGCGACGACCGCGTTCTGGTACATCCGCTGGGTCAGGTCGGCCATGTCGTTGTAGTCGAGGTAGGTCCCGTAGGCCTCGAGCATCGTGAACTCGGGGTTGTGGGTGGAGTCCGCGCCTTCGTTGCGGAAGTTCCGGTTGACCTCGAAGACCTTCTCGATGCCGCCGACGACGAGCCGCTTCAGGTACAGCTCGATCGCGATGCGGAGGTAGAGGTCCATGTCGTAGGCGTTGATGTGCGTCTTGAACGGACGCGCCGCCGCGCCGCCGTGGATCGGCTGCAGCATCGGCGTCTCGACCTCGAGGTAGCCCTCGTCGTGCCAGAAGTCCCGGACGGCGCGGACGGTGGCGCTGCGGAGCCGCGCCATCTTCCGGGCCTCGTCGTTGACGATGAGGTCGACGTAGCGCTGCCTGACCCGCGCCTCCGGGTCGGTCAGCCCGGCGTGCTTCTCGGGCAGCGGGCGCAGGCACTTCGAAGTGATCGCGAACCGGTCCGCCATGATCGACAGCTCGCCGCGGCGGGACGTGATGACCTCGCCCTCGACGCCGATGTGGTCGCCGAGGTCGACGTCCCGCTTCCATGCGTCGAGCCGCTCCTGCCCGACCTTGGCCAGCGACAGCATGATCTGGATCTCGCCCGCGCCGTCCCGGACGGTGGCGAAGCACAGCTTGCCGGTGTTGCGCAGCAGCATGACGCGCCCGGTGACGCCGACCTTCTCGCCCGTCTCGGTGCCCGGCTCCAGATCCGGGTGTTTCGCGCGGATCTCGGCGGTCGTCGCCGTCCGCGGGAAGGTCACCGGGTAGGGGTCGATCCCGCTCTCGCGGAGCCGGTCGAGCTTCTCCCGGCGCACGCGCATCTGCTCCGGGAGCTCGTCGAAGGTCTCGTCACTCACCCGGTAAGGCTATCCAGCCCGCCGGACGCGCCGCGAACGGCTTCCGCCGCTACGGGGTGTTGCGCTCGTAGATCAGGCGGAGGCCGATGAGGGTGAGCCACGGCTCGAACACGTCGATGCTGCGGGACTCCTCCAGGACGAGGGGCGCGAGACCGCCGGTGGCGATGATCGTGACCTCCTCGGGGTCGTCGGCGAGCTCCTCGGACATGCGCTCCACGATGCCGTCCACCTGGCCGGCGAACCCGAAGATTATGCCGGACTGCAGCGCCTCGACGGTGTTCTTGGCGATCACGCTCCGCGGCCTGACCAGCTCGATCTTGTGCAGCTGGGCCCCGCGCGACGACAGTGCGTCTATTGAGATCTCTATGCCGGGGGCGATCGCGCCGCCGACGTACTCGCCCTTGGCGGAGACGGCGTCGAAGGTGGTGGCGGTGCCGAAGTCGACGACGAGCGCGGGCCCGCCGTGGGTGTGCACGGCGGCCAGCGCGTTCACGATGCGGTCGGCGCCGACCTCCTTGGGGTTGTCCATCCGGACGGGGACGCCGGTCTTGACGCCCGGCTCCACGATCACGGCGGGCACGTCGCCGTAGTAGCGGCGGCACATCTCCCGCATCTCGTGCAGGACGGACGGGACCGTGGAGCACAGCGCGATGCCGCTGATGTCGGTCTCGGCGAGCAGCGGGCTCTGCTGGACGAGGCCCTGCAGGACGACCGCGATCTCGTCGGCCGTGCGCCGCGGATCGGTGTTGATCCGCCAGTGCTCGATCACCTCGTCGCCCTCGAAGAGGCCGAGGACGGTCTGGGTGTTACCGACGTCTATGGTGAGCAGCATCAGGTCCCCGCTGGTCAGGTGAAGTCAAGGCCGATGTCGAAGACGGGCGCCGAGTGCGTCAGCGCGCCGACGGCAAGGTAGTCCACCCCGGTCACGGCGACGTCTCGGGCCCGGTCCAGGGTAAGGCCACCGCTCGCCTCGACCTCAGCCCGCCCCGCGACGAGCCGCACCGCCTCGGCCATCTGGGCGTCCGTCATGTTGTCGAGCAGGATGCTCGTCGCGCCGGCGGCGAGGGCCTCCTCCACCTGGGCGAGGGTGTCGCACTCCACCTGGACGTGCAGGGACGGGTACACGGCGCGGATGGCCTCGTACGCCTTGGTGACGCTTCCGGCCGCGGCGACGTGGTTGTCCTTGATGAGGGCGGCGTCGTACAGGCCCATCCGGTGGTTGACGCCTCCGCCGCACTTCACGGCGTACTTCTGGAGGGCGCGCAGGCCGGGCAGCGTCTTGCGGGTGTCGCGGACCTTGGCCTTCGTGCCGTCGATGGCGTCTGCCCATCTGCGGGTGGCGGTCGCGATGCCGGACAGGTGGGTGAGCAGGTTCAGCGCCGTCCGTTCCGCGCGCAGGACGGCCCTGGTTTGCCCGCTGACGGAGATCAGGACCTGCCCGGGCACTACGCGCTCCCCGTCCGATGCACGCGTCTCGTAGGCCACGTCAAGGGCCTCGAAGACGACGCAGGCGACCGGGACGCCCGCGACGACGCCGTCCTGGCGGGCGGTGAGGTTCCCGGTGGCGGTGTCGTCCGGTCCGAAGATCGGCATGCTGGTGACGTCGACTTCGCCGTCCTCGGCCAGCGCCGCGTGGACGAGGTTATCCACAGCTTGTGGATCGAGCCCGGCGTCGCTGAGCCTCTGCGAGAGTTCCGGTGTCATGAGCGCTTTCCTTCCAGAGGTTCATAGCGGGTCGTCAGAACGTTCCCGACCAGCCGCGTCACGAGGTGGCCGCGCCACGTGCCGTCCGCGCACTCGGGGAAGTCCTCCCGCCAGTGGCTCCCCCGCGTCTCCGCGCGCCGCCCCGCCGCGGCCACGATCGCGGACGCCACGGTGTGCAGGTTGGTGACCTCCCAAGCCGCCACCCCGGGCTCCGCACGCGCATCCTGCCCCAGCCCGTCCAGCTCACGGGCCGCCCGCGCCAACC
>NZ_SMKB01000188.1:0-14117 GCF_004348575.1 Actinomadura sp. 7K534 | reverse complement strand
GCGGATGGCTTGGACGCGGTGTCCCGGGCGGCTCGCTCCGCAGGTGGGCGGGGGTGACGCGGGGCCCGGGCTGTTCGAGGCGACGCTGGTCACGTTGATGGAGCGGCCCTTCGGGTGGTTCGTCGTCGCCGATCCGTGTGATGAGCGGCTGATCGAGACCGAGATGCGGGAGCTGCATCACGAGCTGCGGATGCTGCGGCGGGGCGAGGACGAGCAGGCGCGGCTGGCGGTCGCGCGGGCGGATCAGCGGCTTGCGGAGCTCGATGCGTTCCGTGAGGCGGGGCTCTGGCAGGTCAGGGTTGTGGCCGGGGCCGCCACGCAGGGGGAGCTGTCGCAGATCGCGCCGGTGCTCGTCGGGTCCATGGAGCTCGGGCATCATCCGTACCGGCTGCGGTCCGGGCAGGGGAGCGGGTCGTTCAGGGAGATGCTGCGGCCCGGGACGGCGCCTGTCGTGGCGCCCGCTGCGGTGCGGCCGATGGCGGAGTCGGAGCAGCGGTTCCCGTTCGTGGCCACGGCGGGTGCGCTGGCCGCCCTGGCGGGGTTGCCGCGGCGGGAGGTGCCGGGCCTGCGTGTGCTGGACGCCGGGTACTTCGACGTCACGTCCGAGACCGAGGGGGAGGGCGACGCGCAGATCGAGCTCGGCGCGATCCTGGACGGGCAGGACCGGGAGGTCGGACGTCTCACCGTGCCGCGTTCGACCATCAACCGGCACGTGTTCGTGACGGGTTCGACGGGTGCGGGCAAGTCGCAGACCGTCCGGCACCTGCTGGAGCAGCTGACGCGGGCCGGCATTCCGTGGCTGGCGATCGAGCCGGCGAAGTCGGAGTACGCGGCGATGGCGGGGCGGATCCGGGATCTCGGCGGGCCGGTCACGGTGGTGAATCCGTCCGATCCGGGGTCGGTGCCGCTGTCGGTGAATCCGCTCGCGCCCGAGCCGGGCTATCCGGTGCAGGCGCATATCGACATGGTCCGGGCGCTGTTCCAGGCCGCGTTCGACGCCGAGGAGCCGTTCCCGCAGATCATGGCGCAGGCGCTGCAAAGGGTCTATGAGAACAATGGGTGGGATGTAGTGACCGGGGCCGGGGTTCCGGGGTCGCTCATCGAGCCTGCGGTTCCGACGCTGGAGCAACTGCAGAACGCGGCTCTCCAGGTGATCCAGGACGTCGGCTACGGGCGTGAGCTCATGGCCGACGTGCAGGGCTTCGTGGACGTCCGGTTGCGTTCCCTGCGGATCGGCTCGGCAGGACGGTTCTTCGAAGGCGGTCATCCGGCCGACATCGGCGGGATGCTCCGCGACAACATCGTCCTCGCCATCGAGGACGTCGCGAATGACGAAGACAAGGCGTTCCTCATGGGGACGCTCATCATCCGCATCGTCGAGCACCTGAGGATGCGGGAGCGGCGCCGGGATCGGAGCGATGGGCCCGCGCTACGGCATGTGATCGTCATCGAGGAGGCGCACCGGCTGCTGCGCAACCGCGGTCCGGAGCGGACGAGTTCGCACGCCGTGGAGCTCTTCGCCGGGATGCTCGCCGAGATCCGCGCGTACGGCGAGGGCATCATCGTCGCCGAGCAGATCCCGACCAAGCTCGTCCCCGACGTGATCAAGAACACGGCGCTGAAGGTCGTGCACCGGCTGCCCGCGTACGACGACCGGCACCAGGTCGGCGCGGCGATGAACCTGGACGAGGACCAGTCCCGCGAGGTGGTCTCGCTGCGTCCGGGGGTCGCGGCCGTGTTCGCCGACGGCATGGACCGGCCGCTGCGGGTGCGCGTCCCGCTGGGGGAGGGGCGGGAGGCGGAGCTGCCCGGTCCGCCGCCGCCGGTGGACGGCCGCCGGTCGGCCGCCTGCGGCTGCGAGTGCCGGTCCGGACGGGCCTGCACGCTGTACGAGCTGCGCGAGGCCGATCTCGTCGCCGGCAATCCGGATTGGGCGTGGCTCCGGCTCTGGGCCGACACCCTCGTGCTTTCGCATGTCGTGAACCGTCCGATGCCGGCGGTCCCGTCCGAGCTGGGTCGCAGCTGGGCCCGGTTGGCGCCGAGGCTTCGCGAGTGCGCGCTGGCGACCGTCCTGGAGCAGGCCGTGACGCGGCGGTCGCGGTCGTTGCGCACCGCCTACCCGCCGGCCGACCTCACCGCGGCCGCCGCCGAGGTCGCGGGACGGCTCCTCGGCGGCGAGGCGCCCGGCACGGCCCCCGGCCCGTCGTGGGTCATCCCGCAGGTCAGGTGGCTGCACGAACTCGACCGGCTCTTCCCCTACGGCGACGGCGTCCCCGACAAGCACGCGTCGGCACCGCCGCTCGACTACCAGCTGCCCGGCCTGAAGCAGCCGCCCGACCCCAAGCTCGGCCACCGGCTGCGGGCCCTGCGCCGCCATCCGCTGTCGATGGAGCTCGAACGCAACCGCCCCATCGCGCTCACCGCCCTCTACGGCGACGACGACCAGGCCGGCTTCTACCAGGACCTCGCCCTCGTCGCCGTCGGATTCGACGATGTGGACGAGCAGGTCGACCACGTCGCCGAGACGATGCTCGTCACCGAGTGGCTGGATCCCGTCCTGAGCTGGTTCGAGCGCTTCATCGCGCCGTTCGAGGACCCCTCCAAGGGGCTCCCATTCCTCGGCCAGACCCGCGACGCCGAGTGACCACCTGATTCATTCGCGTTTCGGTTTTAACTCACGTACTGCTCTATCTCGACGCTAGATTTTGCCCTTCACGGACGTTTGCGCCACACCGACCTGTGGAGGAACCGGGGCATTGGACGTGCAGACCGGCAGCCCGTCGAACACCGGCCATTTCCGCCACGGGACCATGCGCGAACCCCGCACGGGCCCGATGCAGAACCTCACCCGCCACCTGTCCGCGGCGACGTACCTCGACAAGGAGCTGTGCGACGCCGTCCTCAAGGAGTACGTGTACGAGGCGCACCGCGCGATCGTCCCGTCCCACGGGTACGACCTCGAACCGGTCGTCCGGCACGCCCGCCAGGCCCGGCTGATGCGCATCATCCGCGACGTGGTCCTCGTCGCGATGTGGATCGCGCTGTGGGCCGTCGCGCCGCTGATCGCGCTGCCCTACTTCCTGATCTTCGGCTACGGGACGCTGCTGACCCGCATCCCCTGGCGGCGGCTGTCCGGCTGGCGGCGGCTGGGCCTGGCCGTCCTCGCGCCGTGGCCGCTGTTCTGGCTCCTCAGCCTCGTCGCCTTCGGGCTCGTCTCGGCCTACCTCATCCCCGTGGGGTTCCTCACGACCGGCGCGACGTACGGCAGCGCGGGACTCGGCGTCGCCCTGCTCCTGACGGTGGTGCTGCCGCTGTCCTTGGGGCTGCCCGCCGTGACGCTGGTGCACCTCCACCTCGTCCTGCGGCGGCTCGGCCGCGACCTCGGGCCCGGCGCCCGCGGACCCGGGCCCGATCCCGGCAGCGGTCGGTTCCACCACGCGCTGGCGCATGTCCGCGCCGCCCAGAACGGCAACATCACCATGTACGCGGGCGACAACCCGTTCATCGGAACCGGGCACCCGCACTCACCGGACGCGCGGGTGTGGTCCATCGTCCTGGAACTGGACAGGAAGGCGTCCGGCCCCCTCGGCACCTCCACCGCGCTCGACAAGCCGGCGGACGCCGCGCCCGTGGATCCCCTCGTGATGTACGAGCGAATCCGCGAGAAGCTCCACGAGATGCGCGACGAGGGGCGAGCCGCGGGCGACGGGCGGCGTCCGCTGCCGCCCAACGAGCGCATCAGCGCCCTCATCACCGAATGGCACGTCACGGCCCGCGGCCGGTGCGTGCAGCGCCCCCGCCCGGTGGACGGCCTCACCGCCGCCACCTACTCCGGGCACCCGCTGATCGACCCGTCCGGGCGCGTCCCGTACTCGACGGCGACCCAGGAGGCCATCGAGGCGGCCGTCCGCCACCCGCAGGCCGGCATCCGCTGCTTCCAGCGCGTGTCGATCGGCGCGCAGGGCCAGGCGATCACCACTCCGTCCGGCAGTGTGGTCGCCCCGGCCGAGGACCAGGAGGCCGCGCTGTCGGCCTTCGTCCACCTGGCGGTCGAAGGGCGGATGCTGTACGGGCACTTCGCCGCGACCGTGCTGCCGCCCGTCCGCCCCGCATTCAAGATCGTGGACGAGCTGCCCGCGTGGGACGGCGCGAAGCTGCTCCGCAAGACGATCGTCATGGGCTTCCCGAGCGTGTTCAGCGCCCCGCTGCTCGCGCCCTACCGGCTCGCGTCGGCGCTCTGGCGCATCGTCCGGGAGACGCTCGCGACGGACGTGGGCCCCGACCCCGTCACCGAACTCGTCCACGACTACGGGTCCCGGATCAGCGTGCGGGAGCTGGCGGCGGACTTCGACTTCCACGACTACGTCCAGGAGATCGACGTCGACAAGTACGTGAAGCTGATCGAGCGGCGCGTCAACGAGGCGCTGCTCGACTACCTGACCGACTGCGGCGTGGACGTGTCCGCGTATCGCGAGCAGGTCGGCGTCATCATGAACCAGGGCGTCATCATGACCGGCGGGACCGTCAACGGGCAGGTCGCCGCCGGCGGCCGCGTCGACCAGCGGCAGAGCGGCGGCCGGCCCGGCGGCGGCCGGCCGGGCGGCGGTGGATCGGGCGGCGGTGGATCGGGCGGCATCAACCCATGACCCATGTGGAGGGCACATGACCGGGCACGGTGAGCGGGGCGTCAGCATCGGCGGCAACGCCAATGTCTCCGGGCAGATCGCCACGGGCGACAACGTCACGCAGAACCAGCAGATCAACGCGGGACCGGCACCGGACGTGGCCGAGGCGCTCGCGAACGTCGAGCGGCTGCTTGAGGCGCACGCCGCCGAGCTCGACGAGCCCGGCCGGGCCCGCCGCGACCTCGCCGACATCCGCGAGGAGGCCGAGTCCGGCGACGCCGACCCCGAACGCATGGAAGGCGCCCTGGCGCGACTCGGCCGGCGCGTCGCCGGCGTGGCGGTCCTGACGGAGGCCGTCCAGCAGCTGGCCGTGACCGCGGGGATCGGCTGAGCGGGCGCCGGCTCGCGGCGGACCGGCGTCAGATGTCGCTCTCGCCGCGGGACGGCAGGCCGGTCTCGCCGGCGATGGGCGACCAGTAGCCCAGGAACTCGCTCTTGGCGCTGCTCGCGCGCTGGTTGACGTCCGCGACCTCGCTCTCGGCCGGGCAGCCGGGCGCGACGTCCAGGTAGCGCTGGTTCGACTCGGTCGACGCCTCCAGCGCGCGGATCAGCGCCGCCTTCATCTCGGGGCCGTTGTCGAGCGCGCTCACGTCGAGGGCGCGGGCCTTCGCCAGCTGGGTCTGGCGCGCGTCGAGGATGCGCTGCATGCCGGACGCGGGGCAGCCCGCGGTAACGACGCCGCCGAGTTCGGAGCGGGTGCCGCCCATCTCCTCCAGGAGGTCGTCCACCTCCTTGGCCTGTCCTTCGACGTCGCCGCCTTCGCCCGTCTCCTCGGTCGCGGGCGCAGACTCCTGCCCCTGCGCGGACGGGACGCCGCCCGCGGACCGCGTCGGCGAGTCCGATCCGCTCGGCCAGAACACGATCCCGAGGGCCAGCCCGAGCAGCAGTACGGCCCCCGCCGCGGCCAGGAAGTACGGCGCCCGGCTCTTCTTCGGCGGTGCGGGCGGCTGCCAGATCGCGGGCTCCGCCCACGGCTCGGGGGAGAGCTGCGTGAACGTCTCCCCGGACGGCGGCATCGGCGTGGTGTATTCGTCGGGCGCCGGGCCGGGCGCCGGGCCGGGCGGCGGCTGGTCGAGCGAAGCCCCCCACTGGGCGGGGGGCTGCTGCGGCGAAGACCACGGCGGCGGCAACGGCTCACCCGAGTGGCCGGGCATGCCGCCGCCCTGCGGATCAAGGGCCGTCGCGTCGTCCCGGCTGACCGGTGCGCTGCAGCGTGTGCAGCGGGGCAACGCCGGGTTGGTGTCGCTTCCACAGTTCGGACACCGCATGGAGGCCCCCTACCCCGTGACGTACAAACGGTGACAAGATACTCCGCCGTCACGGGGCGCGGACGGCCCGGCTTCAGGTCGCAACCGGGCCGTGACCGATCGTCAGACGCGCTTCCAGCTGCGCTGCGGCTGGCCCGTCTTCTTCGCGACGGGGTTCCACAGGACGACGAACTCCTGCTTGGCCGTCGTCGCGCGACGCTCGACCGCGGCGCGGCCCGGGACGTTCGCCGCGGCCGGACGGGGCTTGCCCCGGCAGTTGCGCTGGTTCTGCTGCGCCCACCGCAGCAGGACCTGGTCGACCTGCAGCGACGCGGTGAGGGCCTCGGTGAGCTTCCCGCGCAGCCGCTCGCCGTTCGCGAGCTTGTCGACCTTCAGGTCCCGGGTGCGGGCCAGCTGGTTCTGGCGGCGCTGCGCGACCGTCTCGAACCCCTGGATCGCCTGCGGCAGCGTCTTGCACTTGCCCGCCCGGCCGATCGCACCGGCGAGGACGCGGCGGGTCGCGACGCTGTCGTCCAGGATCTTGTTGACGACCGCGGCCTGCTGCCTGGTCTCCGTCGGGATCGCGTTCTTCTGCGCGACCTGCTTGTTGGACGGCGACGCCGACGCGGAGGAGTTCGCGCTCGCGGACGAGTCGTCCCCGGACGGCCACACGACGAAGACGATGCTGCCCACCGCGATCGTCACCAGCGCGGCGACGGCGGCGAGGAGGGGCTTGCTCGTCCCGCCGCCCGGTCGTCCGCCCTGGTGCGGGGGGCCGCCGTACGGGGGGACGCCCGGCCCGGCCTGGCCCATCGGAGCCATGGGCATGCCCTGGCCCGCCGCCATCGGGGGAGCGCCCATCGGTGCGCCCATGGGAGCGCCCATCGGCGTGCCCGGGTCCATCCGGGTCTGGTCGAAGCCGCCGCCGAAGCCCATGGGCGGCGGCGGGCCGCCCGGGTTCGGCATCCCGGGGCCGGGCGCGAACTGGGTCGCGCCGGAGTCGGGCATCGCGGGCGGCTGCTGCCGGCCCGGGCCCGGCTGCTGTCCGCCCCACACCTGCGTGGCGTCGGCGTCCTGGGCGTCGGGCTTGCGCGGCTGAGCGAACCACGACTCCGGGACGATCGACTCCTTGGGCGGCGGCTCCGGCTCAAGCCCGAACGGGTTCGGCGGGGGCTCCGCGGATACGGCGGCGGCGGGCGCGCCGCCGAACCCGCCGGACGGGAGGGGGAACTCCGGCTCGTCGTCGTCCTCGTCGGGGTTGAAAGTCCAGGCAGCGGTGGACTCGGGGTCGACGGGCGGCAGAGGCGAGCCCGGCGGTGTGGGCGTCATCCCGACGGGCGGGCTCGACGGCTCGGACGGCTCCACCGACAGCCGCAGCGGCGGCCGCGGCGACGCCGGCGGCTCCGCCGAGAACGACGGCTGCGGAGAAGACCCGATCGGGGCCTCCGGCACGCCGCCGGCGGGAGTGACGCCGTCACCGGACATGGCGGTGGCTCCGGACATGAAACCGCCCCCGACCGTGGGCATCGCCCCCGTTCCGGACGGACCTCCCGGCAAGGGCGCGGCCTCGGGCATGTGCCCGGCTCCGGCGCCGGACAGGGCTCCGGCCCCGGGAAGCGGCGGGGTGCCCGGCATGGACGGGGGTTCGGGCGCCGTCTGGGACGGGCCGGCGAAGTCCGGTGCCGCGGACGGCTCGGCCTTCCCGGCCCAGGAGGGTGTGGGGGGCGGCACCATCAGCGTCCGGTCGCCGAGGACGTCGGCGGAGCCGGGCGCGGCGGCGTCCGCCACCGGGGCCGGCAGCGGGGTGCCCGGGCCGACCGGGCCGACCGAGTAGACGTCGATCGGTGCCGCACAGTGCGAACACTTCCCGAGGGTCCCGGGCGTGTCATTGCCGCACGTCGGACACTGCATCGCTCAGACCTCGCCTTATAGCCGCTTGTCCACGCCTGCGCTCGCGTCCGCCGGACCGGGCGGGCCGCACTCCCCCGCAAACCAGCAGGGCTCCCGACAAAAGTAGTGGGTGACGCCGTATTTAGATGCGTGGCTGGCAATCTGGCACACCGCAGTCGGAGGTCGCACCGAATCACGACATGTCAGTACTGGTCAAGATTCGCCGCGCCGGTTTACCTGGGCATCTGTGATGCTTATCACACCATGCCGCCTCGTGCGCGCGACATCCGGAACCGCACGGGGGCGCCCCCGCCGGTTGCGCCGTGGGCGACGCGCAGAGCGGCTAGGCTCGGAGCGGTTTCCCGGCGCATTAAGAGAAGACGGAGTCCATGAGCGATCTTCCGCTGCGTTCGCAGCTGGCCGTCGCGCTCGGTCGTACGGCCGCCAAGATGTCCCGAATGGCGGGCCGCGGAGACGGCTCGGTGATCGGCGGAAAGGTCGGCCTCCGCCTCGATCCCGAGCTGCTGACCAGGCTCGCCAAGGACCGCAAACTCGTCCTCGTCAGCGCCACCAACGGCAAGACGACGACGACCCGGCTCATCACGTCGGCGATGACGCCGCTGGGCGAGGTCGCCACCAACGCGTTCGGCGCGAACATGCCCACCGGGCACGTGTCCGCCCTCGCCGCGGCCCCCACGGCCCGGTACGGCGTTCTCGAGTGTGACGAGAAATACGTCCCGATGGTCCTCGCCGAGACGGGCGCCAACGTCGTCGCGCTGATGAACCTCAGCCGCGACCAGATGGACCGTGCCGCCGAGATCTGGCTGCTGGCCGGCAAGTGGCGCCGCGCGCTGGAGGCGTCGCCGCAGAGCCACGTCATCGCCAACTGCGACGACCCCCTCGTCACCTGGGGCGCGTCCACCGCGAAGAGCGTCACGTGGGTCGCGGCGGGCCAGCACTGGCGCGAGGACTCCTGGTGCTGCCCCGAGTGCGGCGGCCCGCTCGACCGCCAGGACACCGACGAGGACAGCGACTGGCGCTGCCGCCAGTGCCACTTCGCCCGGCCCCGCCCCGAGTGGGCGCTGAAGGGCGAGACGGTCACCGGCCCGGACGGCCGGGCGTTCCCGCTCACCGGCCTCTCCCTGCCCGGCCGCGCGAACCGCTCGAACGCCCTGATCGCGCTGGCCGTCGTCGCGCACTTCGGCGTCCCGCCCGAGCAGGCCCTCCCGCTGCTGTCGCAGGTCACCTCCGTCGCCGGCCGCTACACGACGGTCGAGCACGAGGGGCGGCGGATCCGGCTGCTGCTGTCGAAGAACCCCGCCGGCTGGCTGGAGGCGTTCGACGTCCTGCAGCCGAAGCCCGGCCCCGTCGCCCTGTCGATCAACGCGCAGGGCCCGGACGGCCGGGACACGTCCTGGCTGTGGGACGTCGACTACCGCATCCTCCAGGGCCGCCCCGTGTGGGTCACCGGCGAGCGCCGCATCGACCTGGCCGCGCGGCTGGAGGCCGCCGAGGTGCCGTTCACCATCGTGGACGACATCGACCAGGCGGTCATGACCGTGCCGCCCGGGCACCTGGACGTGATCGCCAACTACACCGCCTTCCAGAACATCCGAACGAGGTACGGCCGTGTCGTCTAGCCGCAACGCCCCTGACCGGATCAAGATCGTCTGGATCTACCCGGACCTGCTCAGCACCTACGGCGACCAGGGCAACACGATCGTCCTGGAGCGCCGCGCCGCGCTGCGCGGCATCCCGACCGAGACCGTCCACCTGCGTTCGGACGAGCCCGTCCCCGCCGACGGCGACATCTACCTGCTCGGCGGCGGCGAGGACCGCCCGCAGATCCTCGCCGCGCAGCGCCTCGGCAACGACGGCGGCCTCGCGCGGGCCGTGGAGTCGGGCGCCGTGGTGTTCGGCGTGTGCGCGGGCTACCAGATCCTCGGCCGCGAGTTCGGCGGCGAGGAGGGCCAGCCGCTGCCCGGCCTCGGCCTCCTCGACATCCGCTCCGGCCGCGGCGAGCAGCGCGCCGTCGGGGAGATCGTCGGCGATGTCGCGGCGGACCTGAACGTCCCCCGCATCACCGGCTTCGAGAACCACCAGGGCGTCACGCGGCTCGGGCCGAACGCCCTGCCGTTCGCGAAGGTCGTGCACGGCATCGGCAACGGCGACGGCTTCGAGGGCGCCTACAGCGGCCGCGTCCTCGGCACCTACATGCACGGCCCGGCGCTGGTCCGCAACCCCGGCCTCGCCGACCTGCTGCTCCGCTGGGCCACCGGGGCCGAGCTGGCGCCGCTGGACGACTCGTGGGCGGGCCGGCTGCGCGACGAGCGCCTCAAGGCCGTCGTGGGCTGATCCGCGACGGCCCTCCGTCCCCGGCGGCCGCCGTTTGGGTCTGGCCGCCGGGCCGCGCCGGTGCCACCGTAACGGCCATGATCTGCTGCCGGCCGAGCCGCCGCGACCTCATCCGCTGGAGCGCCGTCGTCGCGGGCGCCTCCCTCGTGCCCGCCCTCGACGGGACGGCCGCCCGCGCGGCCGACGACGTCCGGCCGGTGAACCTGGAGCTGGTCACCGTCACCGAGACGACGGCCGTCCTCACCTGGTACACGGGCGTCCCCGGGACGGACGACGGCCTGGGCCGCATGAAGCCCGCCGCGTCGGACGCCCAGGTCGTCTACGGCACGCACCCGTCCCGCCTGACGCGCTCGGCCCACGGACCCTCGGGAACCCCGTACCACTACGTGGAGCTGACCGATCTGGAACCGGGCCAGACGTATTACTACAAGGCGCTCTCCAGAGGCCGGGCGGCCACCCCCACATTCCTCGCCTTCGGCCAGTCGGCAGGCACCCCCCAAGGCGACGTGTTCGCCTTCACGACCCCGCAGCCGCCCCCGGGACGTCACCTTTTCTCGATCGCCCTCTGCAACGACCTCCATCTCGGCGAAACCGTCGCGGGACTGGTCGGCCAACTCCCCTGGATCAAGGGCATCGAGCAAGTCCCCGGCCACCCGCCCTATCCCGAACTCATGGCGCGGGCCCTGGTAGCCGACGCCAAAGCCAGAGGAGCCCGCTACCTTCTCGCGGCCGGCGACATCACGAGCGAGGCGGCGCCGGTCGACCTCGCGAGCGCGAAAAGCATCCTCGACACGTTCGGCACGCTGGGCAGCGACTACCTGGTGGCCCGCGGAAACCACGACCGGGCCCATTCGGGGGAGCGCTACGCGTCCTGCACCCCGGGCGAGCACCAGGGAAACGACTGCTACAAGGACGCGTTCTCCTCCTCCGGCGAAACGTACTTCGCCCAGACCCTCAACGGCCTGCGCGTCATCGGCCTGGACACTTACGACAAGCCCGGCAACGGCGGCGACGCCGGCGGACTCTCCCCGTCCCAGGAAGCCTGGCTCCAAGCCGAACTCAAGAAAGACCCGGACCGCCCCACCATCGTCTTCGGCCACCACCCCCTCTTCGTGGAGAACGACCCACTGGCCGTAACCGGCACACGCTCCATGGACGCGTCCCAATCCCTGAGAATCCTCACGGCCTACAACCGGACCCCCGGCGTCTTCCTCCACCACGCGGGCCACACCCACCGAAACCAGCGCTCGGTCTTCCCGCTGGCACCCCGCCTCGTCCAGCAGGAGGTCGGCGCGGTCAAGGAGTATCCGGGCGGCTTCACCCTCCTCCGCGTCCACACCGGCGGCTACGCCCTGAACTTCTACAAGACGCGCAGCGACGAGGCCCGAGCCTGGAGCGAACGCAGCCGTCAGGAACTGGCCGGCCAATGGCCCCAACTATCCCTGGGCAACCGCCCCACCGACCGAAACTCAACAACCCCCAGAGACCTCACCGGCCTAACCCCCTGACCCAACCCCCGCCCAAGCTCCAATCCGCAACGCTCACGGCCGAGCAGCCTTCAAGGAAGAGTTGCGGCAGGCCGCGCCGCCTCGTGGCCTCCGGGCATGGTTGCCCGGGGGCCGCTCGTCCGGTGTGGGGGTTACTTCGGTTGGGTTTTGGGGGTGTTGGTCCTTCGGAGTTCGGCGTTGATGCGTTGGGCCTCGGCCAGTTGGTCTTCGAGGATGATGATGCGGCAGGCCGCGTCCAGGGCGGTGCCCTGGTCGACCAGGTCGCGGGCGCGCTGGGCCAGGCGGAGCTGGTAGCGCGAGTAGCGGCGGTGCCCGCCGGACGAGCGCTGCGGGACGATCAGCCGCGCCGTGTCCAGGCTGCGCAGGAACGCCGGGGTGACGCCCAGCATCTCCGCGGCCCGGCCCATGCTGTAGGCGGGGTAGTCCTCGTCCTCGAACTTGTCCTCAAGCCCCTCGTCGGAGCCGTCCTGTAGCTCGGGTCGATACTGGTCGTCGGTGTGAATCGACTGGGTTTCGCTCACGAAGCCTTCCGTACTGCCACGGAAGCCGACGACAGGGGCCCCGGCACCTTACCGCGGCGCCGGGGCCCAGAGGGACAAACACCATCTATCCGGCCCTCCGGCCGGTCTTTCTCGTCTTCCGCCCGGAAGGGCGGGGACAACTGGGATCGCGGATGCGTGACCGCAGACCACCGTCGAACATGTGGTGCCGCGGTACCCGCGCGGCGTGACTGGAGCCTGCGACGGGCGATCCCGATGGCGCCGATCTCTCCTTTCTTCGACTTCCCTACTGATCCTGCAATTTCTGTTCTCTTGCCTCCGGTGACCCGTTGGCCTCCGGGTGGCGGACCGGCTGCCGGAGCCCCTTCCACTGCGTTGGCCCCAGCACGCCCGGTCCGCATCATCCATCTGCTCGGGCAGTTCGTCCTCTGCCGCGACTTACAGACTCTTCTTTCTTCGATGACAGGAACACTACCCGGCGCTCGCGCGAAAATCTACCTCGATCACTACAGAATTTCGTAGATCACGCCTCATGCTTCGCCAAGGAGCCGCTGACCAGCCACGACGCGCTCGCGGGCGCTTCCTGCTGCGACGCAGGTCACAATGCAACGCGGTCAGGATCTGGCCGCCTTCGTTCATAGCGTGCGGGGTGACACCACAGACGTCAGGAGGGCATCGAGATGACCATCGTCGTCACCACCCCGACCGGGAACGTCGGGTCGCGTGTGGTCCGGTTGCTGCTGCAGGCCGGCGTCCGGCCGCGGGTACTGGCCCGCGACCCGGCGCGACTGGACGCGGCGACCCGCGAACTCGTCGACGCCCGGCGCGGAGACCTGACCGACGCCGCGTTCGTCCGCGAGGCGGTGTCCGGCGCGCGGACGGTCTTCTGGGTCGACCCGACCCCGCACACGGCCGAGAACCCGGTCGAGACCTCCGAGAGGACGGCGTCCGGCCTGATCGACGCCGCGCGGACGGGCGACGTCCAGCGGGTCGTGCTGCTCAGCAGCGTCGGCGCCGAGAAGCGCGGGGGAGCGGGCCACATCGACGGGCTGGCCCGCATCGAGGAGCGGCTGGACGCGACCGGGGCCGACACGCTCCACCTGCGCTGCGGCTACTTCTTCACCAACCTGCTGATGGACCTGGACGGGCTGGCCCAGGGCGTACTGACCACGTCGGCCCGCCCCGACGCGCCCCTGCCGTGGGTCGATCCGCGCGACATCGGCGACGTCGTCGCCGCGCGCCTGCTGAACGAGGAGTGGAAGGGCCGCAACGTGCAGGCCGTCCACGGCCCGGAAGACCTCACCTACCAGGGCATCGCGGACATCCTCACCGAGACGCTGGACCGGCCGATCCGGCTACAGGTCGTCAGCGACGACGATGTCCGCGCCGCGCTGATGTCGGCGGGCCTTGCCCTGACCGCGGTGGAGGGCATCGTCGGAATGACCGCCGGAACCCGCGACCTGATCCCCGAACAACCGCGCGACCTGCTGACCACGACCCCTACCACCCTCGCGGCCTGGTCCTACACCCGCTTGCGCCCCGTGCTCCCCGACCCGACGACCTGAATCACCGCGGCTACCACCACCTCGGCGTGACCGGCGGCGCAGCCCGTGCGCCAGGCTGCGCCGCCGGTCGGCGCCCGCTGCGACCTAAGCACGGCGACCTGCCGAATGGCGACGGACGGTGACGGGCTGGTCACGCTGGAATTCTCCGAAACGGCGGTCCCGGTGCGACCGCCACTCGGTGAGACGGACGGCGGGACCCTTTCCACTAGCCGAATGAGTCGCCGACAGCACGCAACTTTCTCTGCCGCGAGGTAAGCCCCCTGTGTCGCACCGGTGATGAAGAGAGGTGGACCTGAGAAAAGTGGTTCCTGGTGGTCTCATGGTCCGAGGCAGTGGGGCGGGGCGGTGGAAGTTTGCAAGGTGGTCC
>NZ_SMKB01000187.1:0-14251 GCF_004348575.1 Actinomadura sp. 7K534 | reverse complement strand
CCGCGGCGGGGACTGTGGCGGGGACTGTGGCGGGCACGGTGGCGGGCTGCTGCCGGGCCTTGCGGTGGGACTTGATCGCGGCGCGTTCCGCGGCGGCGGCCGGGGCGGGGGCCTCGGCGCGGCGCCAGACGCGGGCGACGATGACGACCTCGCGGGGTTCGCGGATCGGGGTGAGGCGGCACCAGGTGCGGGGCTCGGCGAGGTAGCGGCCCTGGGAGAGCAGCAGTTCGGTGAGCCGCTTGCCCTCGATGACCGGGCGGGTGGCGAGCCAGGTCAGCACCCCCGGCGGGACGATGTAGAGCACGTGCCAGGGGGACTCGAACGGGATGCCGACGATCCGGAGCAGGACGATCCAGGGCACGAACACGCCGAGGAAGACGCCGATCTGGACGAGCGGCAGCGGCATGGGCAGCCGCAGGTCGTACAGCTTGTACAGCCGCTTCTCGATGCGCCAGATGTTCGTGTACGTGGGTAGATCCACGCCCCTACTCCCCTAACCGCGCGAGCACGTGTTGCCGGTCAGCTGACGTCCACGCCGAGGGCCGTGGCTATCGCCTTGGCCGTGGTCTCGATGATGTTGGGCACGTAGAAGACCACCCCGATTCCGATCGCCAGAAGGATGAACTGCACGAAACGCGTGATCTCGCGGGTGAACAGGAAGAAGATCGCCACAATGGAGACGATCACCAGGAACAGCGGACCGAATATCTGCCGCAGCCAGTCGGCGAGCTGATCGGTCTTGAGTTCGTCATTGGGCGCCGCAAGGAGGTCGTAGGGAATCGACGCGAAAATGTGGTGCAGCATCGATGTTCACCTTCCTCGGTCGGCGGGTTCGCTGGGGGTCGGTTCGCTCAAATCAGGGCCTCTCATGATGCGTCCGGTCGCGTGGTCCCGCGGATGTTGCGGACGAGCCACTTGTCGCCGCGCTTCACCATGGCGAGCTGGTAGGTCTGCTCCAGTTCGCCGTCGCCGCCGGCGGCGGGACGCCAGACGACCGTCGCGGTGATGGTGCGCTCGCCCGGCGACCCCTTCGGCGCCACGACCTCCCTGACCTGGACGAAGGTCACGGAGTTGGCGAGACCGGCGATGGTGGTCCCGTCGGAGAAGCGCGACAGGGCCTCCTGGTTGCCGGTCGCGTACTCCTGGAAGAAGGTGCCGAGGAACGGCTGGAGCTCGCCTTCGAGCGCGGTGTCGCGGTTCTGGACGCCGCTCTCGGGCAGCTGCGCCTTGGCGGGCGGGGGAAGCAGCGCGGGACGGGCGGACACGACCAGCGACCCGCCCTTGTCGGCGTACACGGGAACGGCGAGCCGCAGCCACTTCTCGCCGTTGCGGGCGAGCAGCGTCACGGTCGCGTTGTTGGCGTCGCGGGCGTCCACTCCGGCGACCTGGATGGACTGCACCTGCATCTTGCCGGCGCCGTTCCAGCCGAATTGGGGGTCGGCGCCGTCGGGCAGGAAGGTCCGCAATTGCGCCTCGCGGGCGGCGGCGCCGTTCTGGTCGAAGTTCAGATAGACGTCGGCGAATTGGAGGGCGAACGCGCCGGCGGCGCTGCTGGGGAACCCGGCGCCGCGCGGGGGCTTGGCCGTGGTCGCGGTCCCCCCGGAGGTCTCGTCGGCGGTGAAGCGCTCGAAGGGGGCGCGGATGCCGTTCACGAGGATGACGATGATCACCGCCCAGAGGACGGCGCGTCCGGCCCACACCCACCAGCGCCCGCCGGAACCGCCCCAGCGCCCGCCGCCGCGGCCGCCGCCACCGGAGCGCCCGCGCCGGTCACCGCCGGGCGGGTCCCAGGGGTCGACGGACGACGAGAGCGCCCGGCCGGGCGCCGCCGTCTCCTCGACCACGGCCGTGTCACGGCCGCGTCCCACGGCCGACCTGCGAGCCATCCCGCCTCCGCTCGCGCCTCGCCCCCGGTCGGCGCGCTGGTGTGTGCCTGATCATGTGCCGGTGGCCTTTCTGAACCCACCTCGGGCCCAGGGTAACCACGGGCGTCAATTCTTCCAGCGCATCCCAGCAAAGCACAGCCCCGGCACGCGGTTGTGGATAATGCAATCCACCTCAGCAGGAACAGGGAAGATTGCCAAACGGTGACGATCCCCTATCCAGGGCTCCGAACAGTGCGCAGGTCCAGGTACCGGACAAGCGGCACGAGTCGGGAGTTGGTTGGTTACCGGGTGGCGATGGCGGTCGCACTTTCTTCCCGAAAGAATCCGACAAAGTGTCACAATCGGGACATCTCACGACAGAACACCCAGCTCAGCGGCCACACGGCCCTCAGGAGCACCCGCTGTTGCCAAAATCACACAGGCCACGGCCCCTGTGCGAGGCTCCGTCGCCCTAGACGTTGAAGCGGAACTCCACGACGTCGCCGTCCTGCATGACGTACTCCTTGCCCTCCATGCGGACCTTGCCCGCGGCCCGAGCGGCGGCCATGGAGCCCGCGGCGGTCAGGTCGTCGAACGAGACGACCTCCGCCTTGATGAAGCCGCGCTGGAAGTCGGTGTGGATGACCCCGGCGGCCTCCGGCGCGGTGGCCCCCTTGCGGATCGTCCAGGCCCGCGCCTCCTTGGGGCCCGCGGTCAGGTACGTCTGCAGGCCCAGGGTCGCGAACCCGACGCGGACGAGCTGCGCCAGCCCCGGCTCCTCCTGCCCCATGCTCTGCAGCAGTTCGAGCGCCTCGTCGTCCGGCAGCTCGATCAGCTCGGCCTCGATCTTGGCGTCGAGGAAGATGGCCTCGGCGGGGGCGACCAGGCCGCGCAGGCGCGCGCGCAGCGCCTCGTCGGTCAGTTCCGCCTCGTCGAGGTTGAAGACGTAGAGGAACGGCTTGGCCGTGAGCAGCTGGAGCTCGCGCAGAAGCGACAGGTCGATCCCGGCCTTCTCGGCGCCCGCGAAGAGCGTGATGCCGTCGTCCAGGAGCTTCTGGGCGGCCTGGACGGCGTCGACGACGGCGAGCTTGTCCTTGTCCTTCTTGGTGCGCGCCTCCTTGTCGAGGCGCGGCAGCGCCTTCTCGATCGTCTGGAGGTCGGCGAGGATCAGCTCGGTGTTGATCGTCTCGATGTCGCGGGACGGGGCGACGTCCCCGTCGACATGGGTGACGTCGGGGTCCTCGAACACCCGGATGACCTGGCAGATCGCGCTGGTCTCCCGGATGTTGGCGAGGAACTTGTTGCCGAGGCCCTGCCCCTCGGAGGCGCCCTGGACGATGCCGGCGATGTCGACGAACTCCATCGTCGCGGGGATGATCTTCTGCGAGCCGAAGATCTCCGCCAGCACGGTCAGGCGCGGGTCGGGCACCCCGACCACGCCGACGTTGGGGTCGATGGTCGCGAACGGGTAGTTGGCGGCCAGCGCGTCGTTCTTGGTCAGCGCGTTGAACAGGGTGGACTTGCCGACGTTCGGCAGGCCGACGATTCCGATGGAGAGGCTCACGGCCGTCAAGTTTATGGCCGTCCGCGGACCCCTCGGGCTGCCCGGATCGCCCGGCGGGCCGCGGGTCGACCCGAATGTCCGGTGAGGTGGGCCGCCACGGCGCGTCGCGACCGGCGTTCGCGACCGCGCTGTCACGATGAACGGATGGACCTCGCGCTGTTCGCCGGCCTCCTCGTCGGAGCCGTCTTCGGCGTCGTCGCCGGATACGCGCTCGCGACGGGCAGGCAGGGCTCGCTGATCGCACGGGCGCGGGCGGCGGAGGAGAAGCTCGCCTACGCCGAGGAGCGGATGGCCGAGCACTTCGAGAACCTGTCCGCGCGGGCGCTGGACGCCAGCAACCAGCGCTTCCTCGAACTGGCCGACGCCCGGCTCAAGGCCGCCGGCGCCGAGGCGGCCGGGGACCTCCAGCGGCGGCAGCAGGCCGTCGAGCACCTCGTCGCGCCGCTCAAGGAGACGCTCGCGAAGGTCGAGGAGCAGCTCCGCGAGGTCGAGACGGGCCGCCGGGAGTCGCACGCGATGCTGGCCAAGCAGGTCGACTTCGTCCGGCAGAGCTCCGACCAGCTGCGGCGCGAGACGCAGTCGCTCGTGCGGGCGCTGCAGCGGCCCGAGGCGCGGGGACGCTGGGGTGAGCTCCAGCTCCGCCGCGTCGTGGAGCTGGCCGGGATGGCGCACCACTGCGACTTCGACGAGCAGGCGAGCTCGTTCACGGTCAACGGCACCGTCCGTCCGGACATGGTGGTGCGGCTGGCCGGCGGCAAGAGCATCGTGGTCGATTCCAAGGTGTCGCTGGCCGCGTACCTGCAGGCGGCGGAGAGCGGCGATCCGGTACGGCTGGACGCCCACGCGCGCCATCTGCGCGACCACGTCGACCGCCTCGCGGCGAAGTCGTACTGGCAGGCGTTCAGCCCCGCGCCGGAGTTCGTCGTCCTGTTCATCCCGGGCGAGGCGTTCCTCGCACCGGCGCTGGACCGCGACCCCGGCCTGCTGGAGTACGCGATGCGGCGGCGGGTGCACATCGCCACGCCCACGACGCTCATCACCATGTTGCGGACGGCGTCGTACGCATGGCAGCAGGCGGCGCTCTCACGGAACGCCCGCGCGGTGTTCGACCTGGGCAAGGAGCTGTACGAGCGGCTGGGCACCATGGGCCAGCACGTGGACGAACTGGGCCGCGCGCTGACCGGCGCAATCAAGTCCTACAACCGGACGGTCGGATCGCTGGAAACGCGCGTGCTCGTCAGTGCGCGCAAGCTGAACGAACTGGGCGTGGTCGATGACGACCTGGACGGCCCCCGTCCGGTCGAGGAAAGCCCCCGCTCGCTCTCTGCGGCCGAACTGACCGGACATGACCCCGGTTTCGGCGCTCCCCTGGACGAGGACCCCGTCTCCCTGGAAGACGACCCCATTGAGGACGACCACAACGCAACCGAGGAGCGGCGGCCTCATCCTGACTCGGCCACGGAACCGGTAGGTTTCGGCGGACGGGCCATCCCCGAGCGGACAGATCGGCTTGATCGGCGAGAGAGGTGGCCATGAGTTCATCGTCGGTACGCGACGCGCCGGGCGGCACGTCGCCGGTCCCGGAGGGTCGAGTGCGAGGTCGGCGCGGTGCATCGTCCTCGCGGCCGTCCGCGCGCCCGGCCGCGGCCGCCGCCGCGGCGAGCCCGGTCGCGCTCACCGGGCGCGGCGGCATCGTCGTCATCTTCGGCGCCGGGGTGGTCTGCGGGCTGCTGTCGCGCTGGCTCGGCGTGCCGCTGCTCGCCGGGGCCGGCTTCGCGATCGGCTGCGCCCTGGCCGCGTTCGCCACCCGTCCGGCCGACCTGCTCACGCTCGTCGTCAGCCCGCCGCTGGTGTTCTTCGCGGCCACGTTCGCGGTCGAGTTCGCCACCACGCTCGGCAACGGGTCGCTGCTGCGCGGCGTCACCGTCGGGGTCCTCGCCGCGCTCGCCGCGACGGCGCCGTGGCTGTTCTTCGGGACGCTGCTGACGGTGGTGATCTGCCTGTCCCGCGGCCTGATGACGAACGTCCGTGAACTGCGGGACAAGCTCGCCGGCGTCCGCCTCTTCGAGAAAGAGGAGAACGAGAACCCCGTCCGGTGGGACGAGTCCCCCACCACGACGCAGGAGCGCCGCCTCCACCACGGCGAGGTGGACTGACCCCCTTCGCGGGGGACGCCCCTAGACGGGGGTGATGCGGAGGTCCTTGCGGAGTTCCTTCGGAAGCGAGAAGCGCATGTGCTCCTTGACGGACTCGATCTCCTCGGCCTCGCCGAAGCCCCGCTCGGACAGCCAGGCCAGCACTTCCTGCACCAGCTCGTCCGGCACGGACGCCCCGCTGGTGACGCCGACCGTGGTGACGCCCTCCAGCCAGGCGGGGTCGATCTGCTCGGCGTAGTCGACCAGGTAGGCGTTGGCGGCGCCGTGCTCCTTGGCCACCTCGACCAGGCGGACGGAGTTGGAGGAGTTGGTCGAGCCGACCACGATGACGAGGTCGGACTCCACGGCCATCTCCTTCACGGCGACCTGCCGGTTCTGGGTGGCGTAGCAGATGTCGTCGGACGGCGGGTCCATCAGCTTGGGGAACCGCTCGCGCAGCTTCTCGACGGTGGCGACGGTCTCGTCCACCGACAGCGTGGTCTGCGACAGCCACGCCACCTTCTCGGGGTCGCGGACGGTGACGTTGGCGACGTCCTCCGGCCCGTCCACGAGGTGGATGTGGTCGGGGGCCTCGCCGGTGGTGCCGATGACCTCCTCGTGGCCCTCGTGGCCGATCAGGAGGATGTCGTAGTCGTCGGCGGCGAAGCGCACGGCCTCCTTGTGGACCTTGGTGACCAGCGGGCACGTCGCGTCGATGGTGCGCAGGTCGAGCCCCTTGGCCTCCTCGTGCACCGACGGAGCGACGCCGTGCGCGGAGAACACCACGATCGACCCCTCGGGGACCTCGTCGGTCTCGTCGACGAAGATCGCGCCGCGCTCCTCCAGCGTCTTGACGACGTGGACGTTGTGGACGATCTGCTTGCGGACGTAGATCGGCGCCCCGTACTTCTCCAGGGCGATCTCGACCGTCTCGACGGCGCGGTCGACGCCCGCACAGTAACCACGCGGCTTGGCGAGCAGGACACGGCGCTGGGTGTTGGCGGTCATACCTCTATCGTACGAGTGACCGCACAATGCCGTGCAGCACGGGTCACCGCCGTGCAGCACGGGTCACCTTGCCTGACCCGCGCGAACGCGCGGCTAACACCGCCGCCGATGGGGATAGGGCTTACGGCGGACGCGGGTGTGAGCCACGGCACGCCGCTTTTGGACAGAAATCCATTAGCCCGGGGTGACCGCCATCGCACCCATGGGGCAGAGTGAACTTCGACGAGACGCAGCCGCATGACCCGATCCGGTGTTCAGGACGGCAAGGAAGAGGAAAGACGATGACGAGATCGCCGCGCCGCCTCAAGCAGCAGGTTCAGGACACGGTGGGCGAACAGGTCCGCGACCTCCCGTTGCACGCCGTCCGGCTGGCGATGTTCGGCGTCGGCCGGGCCCTGCTGCTCGGCGACCGGGTGACCAGGGACTACAAGGAGATCACCCAGGGCGAGGGCGTGAAGCCGGTGCTCGGGCGGCTGCGCGACGACGTGCACACCACCGCGGAGAAGGTGGTGGGCCGCGTGGTCGAGCGCGTCCGCGGCGAGGAGCCCGAAGCCGAGCCGGAGCCCGCGGGCCGGCCGAAGGCGCCGGCCGCGGCCGCGCGGAAGGCCGGCGAGGAGATCACGATCGGCAAGCCCGGCGCCGGGACGCGTCCCGCGCCCAGGCACACCCGCCCGGGGCCGCCGCCGAAGCCGCCGAAGCGCGCCGCGGCGCCCGGCAGGCCCGCGGCCCCCGGCAAGCACCGGGCCGACAAGGCCGGCCCGTTCGCCGAGCCGGCGCCGGAGCCCGCGCCCGCCGAGCCGAAGCCGGAACCGGCCGCGCAGGCCGAGCCGGCCCCGAGCCCGAAGCCCGCCGACACGCCCGGGAGCCCGCCGAAGGGCAAAATCGTGCCGAAGGCCGAGGACAAGGCCGAGGAGAAGGCGAAGGCCGAGGATGAGGCGGCGTTCGAGCCGAAGCCGGAGCTGAAGCCCGCCGCGCAGGCCGAGGCCGAGCACCTCGTGGAGGACCTGCCCGTCCCGGACTACGACAGCGCCACGCTGCCGCAGCTGCGCGCGCGCCTGCGCGGCCTGTCCGTCGAGCAGGTGAAGCTGCTGCGCGAGTACGAGCGCAAGCACGCCGGGCGCGAGGACGTCATCCGCATGTACGAGCGCCGCATCGCGAAGCTCAACGGCACCACCTGACCCGTAAACGCACGACAGACCCGTGAACGCATCACAGGGGCCTCCGGAGGACGATCCGGGGGCCCTTCTCACGTCCGGGGCAGTTCGGGGCCGTTCAGGGTGTGAAGAGCTTGTCCAGGGCGGGGAGCGCAGCGGCGACCGCCGCGCGCTCCTCGTCCGTCATCCGCGCGATCCGTTCCGCCAGGAGGTCGATGCGGTGCTCGCGTCCGGACGCCAGGTGGTCGCGTCCCGTCCGGGTGAGCCGCACGGTGACGACGCGGGCGTCGGCGCCGTCCCGGCCGCGGGTGACCAACCCGTCGCGTTCGAGCCGGTTGACCTGGGCGGTCATGGTCGGGAGCCGGACGCCGTGCTCGGCGGCCAGTGCCGTCATGCGGCGCGGCCCCTGCTCCAGGGAGCCGAGGACGGACAGCTGCTGGCTGGTGATCGGCTGGTCCGCGCTGACCCGGCGCAGCATCAGCACGAGGTGGCGGAGGCGCAGGCTGAGCCGTTCGGCGAGCTCGCGTTCGGATGCGGTCACTGTCTCACCGTAGGGTGCCCGCATGGCGATGGAGACCTCGGCCGAATCGCCCGTCCCGGTGCGGACGGTGCTGCAGGCCGTCAGCGGCTGGATCGGGAGGCTCGGCCGCATCTGGGTCGAGGGCCAGATCACCGACCTCAACGCCCGCGGCGGGACGGTCTACCTGACGCTCCGCGATCCCGTGGCGAACATGTCGGTGCGGGTCGTCGGCCCCCGCGCGGTGTTCGAGGCGGCCGGGCCCGCGGTGACCGACGGAGCCCGGGTCGTCGTCCACGCCAAGCCCGACTTCTGGATCAACCGGGGGACGTTCTCGCTCAGCGTGCTGGAGGTCCGGCCGGTCGGTGTCGGCGAGCTGCTGGCCCGGCTGGAGCGGCTGAAGCGGGTGCTGGCCGCCGAGGGGCTGTTCCGCCCGGAGCGCAAGCGGCCGCTGCCGTTCCTGCCCGGCAAGATCGGGCTGATCTGCGGGCGCGACTCCGACGCCGAGCACGACGTCCTGGAGAACGCCCGGCGGCGGTGGCCGGCGGTGGCGTTCCGGGTGGAGAACACGGCGGTGCAGGGCTCCTACGCGGTGGGCGAGGTGATGGAGGCGCTGCGGGCGCTGGACGCCGACCCCGAGATCGAGGTGATCGTCATCGCGCGGGGCGGGGGCGCGATGGAGGACCTCCTGCCGTTCTCGGACGAGGCGCTGGTCCGCGCGGTCGCCGCCGCCCGCACCCCCGTGGTCAGCGCGATCGGGCACGAGCAGGACTCGCCGCTCCTGGACCTGGTGGCGGACGTGCGCGCGTCCACCCCGACCGACGCGGCGAAGAAGACCGTCCCGGACGTGCGGGAGCAGCTGCAGCTCGTCCGGCAGCTGCGCGACCGGGGGCGGCGCTGCCTGGCGGGCGGCGTGCAGCGGGAACTGGCGTGGCTGGCGGCGATCCGGTCGCGGCCGGCGCTGGCCGACCCGGTGCGGGAGGTGGAGCGGCAGTCCGAGCGGGTGCTGGCGCTGCGCGACCGAGCGCGGCGCTGCCTGTCCGGCGCGCTGGACCGGGCCGGGGACGAGCTGTCGCACACCCGCGCCCGGCTGCTGGCCCTGTCCCCCGCCGCGACGCTGGAGCGCGGGTACGCGATCGTCCAGCGGGAGGGCGGGGCGGTGGTGCGGGAGGCCGCGGGCGTCGCGGAGGGCGAGCGGCTCCACGTCCGGCTGGCCGGCGGCCGGCTGGGCGTGACGGTCGACGAGCGCGACGGGTCGTGAGGCGTTCCGGGGGTATGGGTTGTTCCCGAGGATGGAAGAGTGGAGCGGATGGCGGACGAGACGGGGACGGCGGGCAAGCCGTCGTACGAGCAGGCGCGGGACGAACTGGCCGACGTCGTCAAGCGGCTGGAGGCGGGCGGCCTGACGCTGGAGGAGTCCCTCGCGCTGTGGGAGCGGGGCGAGAAGCTCGCGGCGATCTGCGAGGAGTGGCTGGAGGGCGCCCGCGCGCGGCTGGCCGCGGCGATGGCGCAGCCCGAGGAGGGCGACGCCCCCGCCCCGTTCTAAAAGCCGGAGCCTACGAGCCCGGCGTCGCCGCGCCCGTGGGGGTCAGGGACGTGCCGTCCTTCGGCTGGGGCTTGAGCGAGGCCGCGAGGACCGCCAGTTCCTCGTAGGTGGCGGTGCCGGTCACGACCAGGCTCGTCCCGTCCGGGAGGGTCCGGGCGAGGGAGTTCGCCTTCTTGTCCTTGCGGTGGTACTTGTTCCAGGCGTCGCCGCCGACCTGGTGCGTCCCGATGGGGATGCTGCTGTTGGTCATGCGCGGGATGTACTCGGACGCCTTCTCGTTGCTCTGCTCCAGGGCCGCGTACTCGTCGCCGGGCGTCACGAAGCCCAGATGCCACGCGACGGGCTCGTCGCCGCCCTTGCCGAGGCCGTGCACCCGCGAGCTGGTGGGCCGCCACTGCCCCGAAAGCCCCTCGGGGGCGTACACGGTGAAGGGCGCGTCGTTGCTCATCGCCCACAGCTGGGCGTTGTAGTCGACGGTCGGCAGGATCTGCTCGTCGCTGCGCGGCGTGACGACGTAGATCGCGAGGACGAGCACCAGGCACGCGGCCATCGCCATGCTGAAGCCGCCGAGCCCCGTGGTCAGCCGCTTGTGCACGGCGGGGCTCACCTCGATCACGGGACGTCCGGTGCCGGCGGGCCCCTGGGCCGGGCCGCCGTCCGCTCCCGACGCCCCGGGCTCGCGCCGCCCGGCGGCCTCGTTCGGGACGCCCTCCTCGCGGGAGACGTCGTGCTCGCGCGGAGCCTCCGCCTCGCGCGGGGCGTCCGCTGCTTCGGGGACGGAAGGTGGGGTCTTGTCGGTCACCCTTCAAGGATCCCGTACGGTCAGCGCTGCTCGGTACGGGGGTTCCTGATCGTGCCGACGATGCCCATGATCTCCTCGGCGAGCCTGCGGGCGGCGTCCTCGTCGTCCAGCAGCGAGATCTCCGACACGGCGCCCGCCATCGCGCCCGTCAGCACCACGACCAGGGCCTCGTCGACGCCGCCGTCCGCGGTGTGGAACAGGGCGGCGTTGCGGCGCGCCCACTTGTTGAGCCGCTGCCGCATGACGCGGTCGAAGCCGGGCGGGCCGTCGCCGGAGATGAACAGCCGGGCGACGTCCCGCTCCTCCAGGCAGCCGTTGAGGTAGGCGCCGGCGCCGGCGATGAACAGCCGCATCGGGTCGGTCTCGCCCGCCTCCCGCACGGCGCTGATCGCCTCGCGGGTGCGCTCCTGCTGGCCGGCCTGGAACTCCTCGAACAGCGTGAGGTACAGGTCGGCCTTGCCGTTGAAGTGGTGGTACAGGCTGCCGACGCTCGCGCCCGCCTTGGCGACGATGTCGGTGACGGCGGCCTGGGCGAAGCCCGACTCGCAGAAGACGTCCCTCGCCGCGGCCAGGAGGGCGCCGCGGGTGGCGGCCCCGCGGTCGGAGGTCCGGGCGGGGGCGTCGCCGGACCGCGTCCCCCCGTTGTGTGACACCTCGCCGGACGGGACGTCGATGTGGCTGCTCATGATGCCTGAGATTACGCCCTCTCCCATGGGGAAACGATCCCTTGCCCGTGTGACCGTCAAATCCGGCCCGGCCGGCCTCCGTGTCCACAGGGCCGGTGCACCCCGCGCTCCCGTTGGTCTGGTCCAATTTGTGGCAGGGCGTCCGGTCCACCGAGAATCCGAGTCACCACCGAACGAAGGGGCGCCGCGTCATGTCCGACGAGACCACCGTTTCCTCTCCGCTGACGACCGAGCCGGAGGCTCCGGACCGCAACCTCGCGATGGAGCTGGTCCGGGTCACCGAGGGCGCCGCGCTGGCCGCGGCCCGCTGGGTCGGCCGCGGGGACAAGAACGGCGCCGACGGGGCCGCGGTGAACGCCATGCGGCAGCTGATCAACACGGTGTCGATGCAGGGCGTCGTGGTGATCGGCGAGGGTGAGAAGGACCACGCCCCCATGCTGTTCAACGGCGAGCAGGTCGGCGACGGCTCCGGCGCCGAGTGCGACGTCGCGGTCGACCCGGTGGACGGGACGCGGCTGACCGCGCTCGGCATGAACAACGCGATCGCGGTGCTGTCGGTGGCGCCGCGCGGGTCGATGTTCGACCCGTCCGCGGTGTTCTACATGGAGAAGCTCGTGACCGGCCCCGAGGCGGCGGACGCCGTCGACATCGAGCGCCCGATCGGCGACAACATCCGGGCGATCGCGCGGGCGAAGGGCTCGTCGCCGAACGACGTGACCGTCTGCATCCTCGACCGGCCGCGGCACGAGGGCATCGCCAAGGAGGTCCGCGAGGCCGGCGCGCGGATCAAGTTCATCATGGACGGCGACGTGGCCGGCGCGATCATGGCGTGCCGGCCCGGGACGGGCGTCGACCTGCTGCTCGGCATCGGCGGCACCCCGGAGGGCATCATCGCGGCCTGCGCGATCAAGGCGCTGGGCGGGGTGATCCAGGGCCGGCTGTGGCCGCAGGACGACGAGGAGCGGCAGAAGGCCGTGGACGCCGGGCACGACCTGGGCCGGGTGCTCACCACCGACGACCTGGTGACGTCCGAGGACGTGTTCTTCGCCGCGACCGGCATCACCGACGGCGAGCTCGTCGACGGCGTCCGCTACAGCAAGGGCACGGCCGTCACGCACTCGCTGGTCATGCGCTCGCGCAGCGGGACGATCCGGACGATCTCCAGCGAGCACCAGCTGAGCAAGCTCCGCGCCTACAGCGCGATCAACTTCGACACCGCGTCCTGACGGTGCTACCGGCCGCGGCCGAGCCGGTTCCGGACGCGGGCGCGCAGCGGCAGCTTCGGGGCGCGGGCGCGGACCGAACCGAAGATCATCGTGCCGCCGAGCTCGATGGTCGGGCCCTCGGCCGCGGGGCGGGCGCGGACGTCGCGGGTCGTGAGGATGGTGCGGCCCGTGACGTCCACGCGGACGCCCTCGGGGACGAGGAGCCGGACCCGGCCGCCGAGGACCAGCGAGTCGACCACGATGTGCCGGCGCTGGAGGACGGCCTCGCGCAGGTCCAGTTCGACCGTTCCGAACAGGGCGAGCAGCGGGAGCTTCACCGGGACGACCCAGCGTCCGTCCCGGCGGGTGCGGCCGAAGAAGACCGAGACCGGGCGGTCGTCCACGAGGATGGGCTGGGCCTCCTCGGGGATGAGGTCGCCGGTGAGGCCGGTGAGCTCGCCCAGCGTGCGGGCGGCGTAGGCGCGGGAGGTGCGGTCGGAGTGCTCCTCCATGGTGAGCCTGCCGTCGGCGAGTGCCTCGCCGAGGACGGCGACGACGCGTTCCCGGTCGGCGTCGGACGCGCGCAGGTCGCGCACGCGCGTCACCTTCCCGGGTGCCGGATGCTGGGGGACGTCCACCCTTAGAGACTAACCTCGTTGGCCGCCCCGGCTATCCGGGCGAGATGGCACGGCCCGGAAAACCGTTGGGGCTATGTCCCTTGATTTCCGTACTGTGAGGTTCATGACGGTGCAACGTGTCCAGGCCGAGGCCGCCCCCGAGCGGGACGGCCGGGAGGCGGCCATCAGCCTGCGCGGCGTCGTCAAGCGCTTCGGCGACTTCACCGCCGTGGACGGGCTCGACCTTGAGGTCCCGCCGGGGGTGTGCCTGGGGCTGCTCGGGCCGAACGGCGCCGGGAAGTCCACCACGATGAAGATGCTGACCGCGCAGGCCATCGCCGACGAGGGCGGCATCCGCGTCCTGGGGTTCGAGGTCCCGCGCGAGTCCAAGCGCGCGCGGGCCGTGATGGGGGTCGTCCCGCAGCAGGACAATCTGGACGAGGAGCTGACCGCCCGCGAGAACCTCGAAGTGTTCGCGCATCTCTACCGGGTCCCGCGCCGGGCGCGGCGGCAGGCGGTCGACGACGCGCTGGCGCTGGCGCACCTGACCGGCAAGCAGCTCACGAAGGTGGACGACCTCTCCGGCGGGATGCGGCGGAGGCTGCTCATCGCGCGCGGCCTCGTCCACTCCCCCGCCCTCGTCTTGCTGGACGAACCGACCGTCGGCCTCGACCCGCAGGTGCGCGCGGAGCTGTGGGGGCTGATCGACGGGCTGCGCTCGCGGGGTACGACCGTCCTGATGTCGACGCACTACATCGAGGAGGCCGAGCGGCTCGCCGACGACTGCGCGCTGATGTCGCACGGCCGCGTCATCGCCCGGGGCTCGCCGTCGGCGCTGGTCGCCGAGTACGCGGGCGCCCGGGTCGTCGAGCACTACGGGCCGCCCGACCGGCTGACCGAGGTGGAGCGGATCGCCCAGGGCGCCGGCCTGTCCACGCGCCGCACGGGCCCCTCGGTGTCGGTCCTGAAGGCCGAGACCATCCCGCCGTCCCTGGAGGACGAGCTGGGCCCGGACGGCGTGCGCCGCGCCGCAAACCTCGAAGACGTGTTCGTAGTTCTCACCGGGGAGCGCGTGGAATGAGCGCGGCGAAGCGGGGGGCGCGGGGGGTGGACCCCTCGCAAGAAGCACGAATGAGTGCGGCGAACCGGGGG
>NZ_SMKB01000186.1:0-14329 GCF_004348575.1 Actinomadura sp. 7K534 | reverse complement strand
GCCCCACACCCCGGGCCCCGAGGCGCACCGCCGACCGGACCCCACCCAGAGCCACCGCTCCCGGACGAGGTTGAGATGAACGGAACCGTCCGCGTGCAACGCGCGGTTAAAGTCTTGGTGAACATCCCGCCAGGCACGAGCCGGATCGATGAGGGGGAACGTCGTGGGAGCTGACCAGACGGCCGACCCGCAGGGAGGGCAGCTGCTGTCCCTGGTCCGGCGCTACACGGTGGCTTTGGTCGCGCTCGGCGTCCTCGGCGCGGGCGCCGGCATCGGGCTGGAGATCGCCGTGCCGCCCCCCTACCAGGCGACGG
The DNA here is from genome assembly GCF_004348575.1 of Actinomadura sp. 7K534. Taxonomy (NCBI): domain Bacteria; kingdom Bacillati; phylum Actinomycetota; class Actinomycetes; order Streptosporangiales; family Thermomonosporaceae; genus Actinomadura; species Actinomadura sp. 7K534. The sequence goes on along the minus strand of NZ_SMKB01000186.1, from coordinate 14,015 downwards.
CGACCGTGCTGGTCAGCCCGCTGGAGGGCAACCCGTACTCCCCCGAGGGACGCGGCGACGACCTGGTGAACCTGCAGACGGAGGCGCAGCTCGTCGGCACCGACGGGGTCGCGAAGATCGTCCAGAAGAAGCTGGGGCGCGAGCCCGAGGGCGACGTGGAGGTCTCCGTCCCGCCCAACACGCAGGTGCTCAACCTCGCCTACACCGCCTCCAGCTCGGCGGAGGCGCGGGCGGGCGCGCAGGCGTTCGCCGACGCCTACCTGGAGTACCGCTCGCAGCGCGCCCAGGGCGTGGTGAACAACCAGCTCGCCAAGCTGGAGGCGCAGGCCAGCAAGGTCGAGCGGCTGCTGACGCAGACCAACCGGGAACTGGCGCTGTCCAGCGGCTCCAAGCGCGCCACCCTCCAGCAGCGCGTCACCGCCTACACCAACCAGCTCGGCGTGATCGACGAGCAGTCCAACGACATCGCCAGCACCCCGATCGACCCCGGCCAGGTCATCACGCCCGCGGACGCGCCGGCGGGGCCCGGCGTCATCCGCAAGGCGCTGTACGGCGCGGGCGGCCTGTTCCTCGGGCTGCTCGCCGGATTCGTGATCATCCTGCTGCGGGAGCGGCTGAACCAGCGGCTGCGCAACGCCGAGGCCGTCGAGGGCCTCGGCGTGCGGGCGCTGTCGACCATCCCGCCCGGCGGCCCGCCCGGCGACTCCCTCGCGCTGGTCAGCGCGCCCAAGAGCCCGGTCGGCGAGGCGTACCGGCGGCTGCGCGCCGCGGTCGTGGCGACCGCGCCGCAGACCCCGGTCGCGCTGCTGGTCGCCAGCGCCACCCCCGGCGGCAGCGCCCGGCTGGCCAGCGCCAACCTCGCGGTCTCGCTCGCCTTCGCCGGCGCCAAGACCATCATGATCGACGCGACCACCGAGGACGCCGACATGACCGGGCTGTTCGGCGCGCGGCCCGGCAAGGGGCTGTCCGACACGCTGCTGTCCGGCACCGACCCGGCGACCCTGCTGATCCACACCGACTCGCAGCTGCGGCTGCTGCCGCGCGGCCCCCGCGCCCTGGAGGCCGCGCACCGGTTCAGCGGCCCGCGCATGCGCGAGACCGTGAAGGTGCTGCGCCGCCGCAGCGAGTACCTCGTCGTCAACGCCGCGAGCCTGCACGACGCCGACGCGCAGGCGCTGTGCACGTTCATGGACGCGGTCATCCTCGTGGTCAACCAGGGCGTGACGACCCGGGAGGAGCTGCGCCAGGCGTACGTGGAGGCCGAACGCGCCGGGGTCACCGTGCTCGGCGCGCTGCTGGAGCCGCCGGAGCCGCGCGGGGGAAGGCAGGCGCGGCCGGCCCCGTCCCGCCAGGCCCGGCCGCCGCGGGACGCCGCCGAGACGCGCGCGCCCGACCCGCGCGGCAGCGGCGAGAACCGCACCGGCGGTGACGCCCACCTCGGGTGGGCCGACGACCAGCCCGGGGCCGAGGACCCCCGGCGGCCCGACCCGGCCGACGACGGCGGGTACTGGCCGAACGCGCGGCACGACGAGGACGAGCGGTCCGCCGCCGACCCGGCGTCCCTCGTCACCCAGGCGCTGCCGCAGATCAAGCAGCCGCCGCGGTCCGCGGAGACGCGGACGGGCGCGTCCCGGCCGCCCCGGCCCGGCTCGCGGCGCGCCGCGCCGCCGGCCGGTTCGGCGCGGCGGCCCACGCCGCCGTCGCTGGAGCCGCCCTCGGGGCCGGGCAAGCCCGTCGCGCCGAAGCCCATCGCGCCGGCGGACGTCCCGCAGACCTCCCCGTCGGGGGCGACCGGTTCGGCGCGGAGCCGCGCCCGCAGGGCCCGGCCGTCGGAGCCCGACCCCTCCGACCCTGCCGCGCCGGGCGATCCGGCGATCCACGACGAGCAGGCCGAGACCGACGCCGCGCTGGAGTCGGCCTCGACGCGCACGCAGGAGGACATCTCGAAGTACATGCCGCCGGAGATCCCGGACGAGCCCGCGGGCGGCGCGCCCGGCAAGTCCGGCGGATCCGGCGCCTCCGGTGTGTCGGGTGCGTCCGGCGAGTCGGCGGACGTGGTGCCGCGCTACGGCAAGAACGCGCACAAGGCCGGGCGGCATGCCGGACCCTGAACCCGGCGCCGGCCCCAATCTGAACAAACTCGCCAGGGGCGGCGCGCTCAACCTGGTGGGCGCCGCCGTCGCGGGCGTGCAGGGCCTCGCGCTGGTCTTCCTCGTCGCGCACCTGTACTCGCAGCGCATCGCCGGCGTGTTCTTCGCCGCGACGTCGCTGTTCATCATCCTGCAGGCCGTCTCGTGGCTCGGCACGGACGCCGGGCTGCTGCGCTGGGTGCCCCGGCACCTGGCGCTCGGCGACCGCGCCGCCGCGCTGCGGACGGTGCCGGTGGCGCTGGTCCCAGTGCTCGCGACGGCGGCGGCCGCCGGGCTCGTCCTGGCGGCCACGGCACCGTGGACGGCCGGCCAGTTCGGCGGCGGCGACCCCGGCGAGGCCGCCGCGATGGTGCGGGTGCTGGCGCTGTTCCTGCCGCTGGCCGCCGCGCACGACGTGCTGCTGGCGGCGACCCGCGGCTACGGCTCGATGCGGCCGACCGTCCTCGTCGACAAGATCCTGCGGCAGACCCTCCAGGTCGCCGGGGTGGTCGCGGCGGCGGTGCTGGCCGACGGCGCGGTCTGGCTGGCGCTGGCCTGGGCCGCGCCCTACCTGCCCTGCCTGCTGATCGCCGCGACGTGGTACCGGAAGATCAGCCGCGCGGGCGGCCCCGCCGAGGCGCCCGCGCCGACGGACCCGGCGGCGGACCCGGCGGCGGACCCGGCGGCGGACACGCGAACGGACGCGCCGGTGCCCGCCGGGTGGCGGCCGCTGGCGGGCGAGTTCTGGCGGTTCACCGCCCCCCGCGCGTTCGCGCAGGTCTGCCAGACGGCGTTCCAGCGCGCCGACATCGTGCTGGTCGCGGCGCTCAGCTCGCCCCGCGAGGCGGCGATCTACACCGCCGCGACCCGGTTCATCGTGATCAGCCAGCTCGTCACCCAGGCCGTGCAGAACGTCATGCAGCCCGCCGTCAGCAGGCTGCTGGCGCTCGCGGACCGGGCGGGCGCGCAGCGGATCTTCGCGGTGTGCGCGTCGTGGAACCTCGCCCTCGCCTGGCCGGTGCACCTGTCGATCGCCGTCGGCGCACCGGTCTACCTGGGCGCGTTCGGCCCCGGCTACGCGGGGTCGGGCGAGACCGTCACGGTGATCCTCGCGATGGCGATGCTGGTGGCGACCGCGACCGGCGCCCGCGACGTGATGCTGCTGATGGCGGGGCGCAGCGGGCTGAGCCTGGTCAACCAGAGCACCGCGCTCGCCGTCAACCTGGTGCTGAACGTGCTGCTCATCCCGCCGCTCGGCATCGCGGGGGCGGCGCTGGCGCGGGCGTGCGGGCTGCTCGTCCGGACGCTGCTGGCCCTCGTCCAGGTCCGCCGGATCCTCGGGATGACCCCGGCGAGCGCGGGCCTGCTCTGGGCCGGCGGCTCGGCCCTGCTGAGCTTCGGGGCGCTGCCGCTCGCGGTCCGGCTCGTGGCCGGTTCCAGCCCCCTCGCGCTCGCATGTGCCCTGGTCCCGGGCACGATCCTGTACTTTGCCCTAATGTGGGGCGGCCGGGAGCGGCTGTCCCTGACCGCCTTCGCCTCCCTGCTGCCGGGGAGGCGCGGCCGCGCCGCATCCTCCGGTCGGCACGGCCCGGCCGGTCCCGCCGCCGCGCCGGCCGCCGACACGACACCTGCCAGGAGCGCCCATGCCGGGAATTGACCAGGTCCGCCGCAAGTCCCGCGCGGTGCTGCGCAAGACCGGGATCGCGCCGAGCGGCCCCGTGTACGGGCGCCTGGTCGACGCCGGGCGCTCGCTGCCGATCCCGGCCGCCGCGCGCGTCGCGGTGTCCACCGCCGTGCTGCGCCGCCCGTGGAAGGTGCCCGTCCGGTTCGACCAGCTCCTCGTCGGGGCGCAGGGCGGCTGGACCGCCCGCGAGTTCGCCGACCGCACCGACGACCTGCTGTGGCCCTCCACGCCGTTCCTGGACGGCCCGCACGTCGCGCTGCTGCGGCTCGCCGACGAGGTGCCCGAGCTGAGCGACGAGCAGATCCTCGACAGCCCCTACGGGCGGCTCGGGCTGCGCTGCATCAAGGCCGGCGGGAACTACTTCGGCGGCACCGACGAGGCCGGCGTGCTCGCCGCGGCCCGCGCGTTCGTGGCCCGCTACCGCGGCGAGGAGGCGCCCGGCGCGGCGCCCCGCCCGCAGCAGAGCGGCCCGCAGGACCCGGTGCTCGTCGCCCCCGTCCGCGGCTCGGACCAGTACCAGATCCTCGACGGCCACCACCGGCTCGCGATCGCCGCGATGAGCGGGGCGGACGGCGCGAGCGTCGTCGCGAAGTGGCTGCCCGTCACCACCCCGCTGCAGGACCTCCTGCTCAAGATGAGCTGGCTCGACGGCACCCACGAGCTGTACCAGCCGATCGACGCGCCCGAGCTGCGGTCCGGCTGGACGACGGTCCGGCAGTGCACCGACCGGCTCGCCAAGATGGACGCGTTCCTCGCCGAGCGCGGCATCTCCGGCGGCCGCTACCTGGACGTCGCGAGCTGCTACGGCTGGTTCGTCGCCCAGCTGGGCGAGCGCGGCTTCGACGCGGAGGGCATCGAGCGCGACCCGCTCGCCGTCCCGCTCGGCCGCGCGGTCTACGGCCTGCCGGACGGCGCCATCGCCACCGGCGACTGCGTCGAGTTCCTCGGCGGCCACGACCCGGCCCGCTGGGACGTGGTGTCGTGCTTCAGCCTGCTGCACCACTTCGTCCTCGGCCGCGGCTCGGTGTCCGCCGAGGAGCTGATCCGGCTGCTGGACCGCGCGACCGGCCGGGTCCTGTTCTTCGACACCGGCCAGGACAACGAGGCGTGGTTCGCCGAGTCGCTGCGCGGCTGGGACCCGGCGCGCGTCGAGCGGTTCCTGCGCGAGAACACCGGCTTCGACGAGATCGTCGACCTGGGCCCCGACGACGACGCCCGGCCCCCGTACGAGGACAACTACGCCAGGCACCTGTTCGCCTGCGTCCGCTCGGCGTGACCCCCGCGCGCCGGGCGGCCGCCGCGATGCTGGCCGTCCCCGCGCTCCTGACGGCGGCGGCCTGCGGAGAGCCGGCGTCCCCCGCGCCGCGGCCGATCCCCGCGCCGCCCGCGGCGGGGTCCGCGATCGAGCGGACGGGCGCCGTGTGGACGAGCGGCCTCAACGCCAATGGGCAGCTCGGCCGTCCCGGCGCGCGGACCGACCCCGGGCTCGCACCGGTGACCGGCATCGGCGGCGAGGGCCGGCTCGACGGGGTGCACGCCGTCGCGGGCGGCGGGCGGCACTCGCTCGCGATCGTCGGCGCCGGCGGGGAGGTCGTCGCGTGGGGCGCCAACGACCACGGGCAGCTCGGCGACGGCACGACCCGCGACCGGAACGTTCCCGTCCCCGTCCGGGCGCCCGGCGGGGGGCGGCTGGGCGACGTCGTGGCGATCGCCGCGAACAACGACTTCTCCATGGCGCTGCGCCGCGACGGGACCGTGGTGACGTGGGGCAAGGGGTCTTCCGGGCAGCGCGGCATCGGCGAGCGCACCGCCCCGCGCCTCCCCACGACCGTGCGGGCACCGGACGGGAACGGCCCCCTCACCGGCATCACCGCGATCGCCGCCGACGGGCACACCGAGCTGGCGCTGCGCAGCGACGGGGAGGTGCTCGCGTGGGGCGCCAACGACTACGGCAACCTCGGCGACGGCACCCGCGAGGACCGTTCGCTGCCCGTCCCGGTGCGCGGCCTGGACGGCGAGGGGCACCTCACCGGCGTCGCCCGCATCGCGGTCGCCGGGCAGCACGGGCTGGCGCTGCTGCGGGACGGGCGGGTCGCCTCATGGGGCCACAACGACCTCGGGCAGCTCGGCGACGGGACGCGCCGGGACCGGCTCGTCCCCGCCCTGGTGAAGGGCGTGCGCGGTAAGGGCGACCTCGGCGGCGTCTCCGCGATCGCGGCGGCGGAGAAGCACAACTACGCGCTGCGCGAGGACGGCACCGTCGTCGCCTGGGGCAACAACACCGCCGGGCAGCTCGGCGACGGAACGGTCGAGCCGCGCACCGAGCCCGTCCCCGTCGTGGGCCGGAGCAAGGACGACAAGAGGCTGCGCCGCGCCGCGCAGGTGTTCGCGGGCGAGGCGTACGGCGCGGCGATCCTGGCCGACGGGACGACGCTCACGTGGGGCGCGGGCGGCAGCGGCCAGCTCGGCTCCGGGAAGCGGGCGCCCCGCAGCAGGCCCGGACCGGTGGCGGCCGCCGCCGGCACCGCCCCGGGCAAGGCCCTGTCGGCGGGGGTCGGCGAACGCCACCTCATCCTGCTGGTGAGCCCGCGGGACTCCGTGAGCTAGGAGCTAGGACTCTTTGGGCGGCTCGGGCTTGGTCTCCCCCGGCCCCGACGCCTCCGCGGGCGGCTGACCGGACGGCTGTGCGGGCGGCTCGGCACCTGGCGCGCCGGAGGCGGGGGCACCGGGCCCAGGAGTACCGGGAGCGGGCGTACCGGGAGCGGGCGTACCGGGAGCGGGGGCGCCGGGCGTGGCGGGCGTCAGGGAGCGGCGCCGCCACAGCAGGAAGCCGCCGGCACCGGCCGCGGCCACGGCCACCAGGCCGCCGCCGAGCAGGAACGGCATCGCGGACCCGTCGTCCTTCGGCGCGGCCTCGGGGGCGCCCTCGGCGGGCGCGGTCGGCTGCGACTCGGCGAGGGTCTTCTCCTCCCGCTGCTGCACCTCCGCCGGCGGGGTCTCCGGGGCGGGCTTGCCGTTGTTGCCGGGCAGCCCGGCCTTCGGCGGCGCGTACTTCGACTCCGGCAGCGTCTGGACGAACCTGAGCAGCGCCACGTCCGGCTTGCCGTGGCCCGCCTTCACCGCCTTGCTGTAGACGGCCTTCACCTGCCCCTCGGGCAGCGTGTTCGAGGAGACCCGGAACTGGTCGCCGGCGAGCACCGCGTACGTGCCCTTGCGGTTCAGCATGCCCGGCAGCCGCTGCAGGATCTGCCCGGCGTCGTTCCCGGCCGGGACGACCGCGACGAACACCGGGACGGAGCGCCCCTGCGCCTGGCGGAGCAGCTCCTGCGCCCCGTCCGACTCATAGTACTTGGCCTTCGAGTCGACGTAGTAGCCGCTTTCGGTGATGCCCTCGGCGATCGCGTCGAGGTCGACCTCCGCGGACGCGGGGGTGGCGGTCAGCCCGATCGCGGGCGCCAGCGCCAGCGTCAGCACCCCGGACGCGACGATGCGGCGGGAAGAGATGTTCACGAGAGCGGCTCCTTCTAACACTCTGCGACGACCATTGACAGTACCGGCGTGACGTGGGGAAAGGTGGCCGAAGCCGGGAAACGGCACCGATGGGTCAGATGCCGCGGCCCCGGGTGTGCAGCGCGAGCAGGACGCGCTTGCCGGAGACGGCGCCCGACGCGACGGCGAGCGCGAACGGCACCCGCCGCTCGGCGGGGTTCGCGCGCAGCGCCCGCGCCGACCAGCGCAGCGCGTCCCGCCGCCGGCCCACGGTGGCGCACCCGAACGCGAGCTGCCCGTACACCCGTCCGGCGGCGCCCGGCACCTCGCCGATCTCCGGGTAGTGCTCCAGGAACCACTCCAGCGCCGCCACCTTCGTCTCCCACGCCTGCGCGTAGTAGGACGTGAGCCCCCACAGGACGCGGACGTACGGCTCGTCCACGTTGACGACGGGGTGGCGGCGGGCGGCGCGCAGCGCGAGGTCCCAGTCCTCGCCCTGGCTCCCGGGGATCGTCTCGTCCACCATGCCGATCTCGATGAGCGGCTCGCGGCGCGCCACGTAGGTGGACGAGTGGACGCTCATCATCCGGTCCCGGATGAGGGCGTCGTAGGTGACGCGGTCGGTCCCGGCGAGCCGGGGCAGCTCGCGGCCGTCGAAGTCGACGACGATCCCCGCGCTGCACAGCACCGCATCGGGCTCCCCCTCCAGCGCCTTCACCTGGGCGGCGAGCTTGCCGGGCAGCCACTGGTCGTCGTCGTCGCAGAAGGCGACGAGATCGGTGCCGAGCGCCAGGATCCCGGAGTTGCGGGCCCCCGCGAGGCCCGGCTCCCTGGTGTTGGCGATCACCTCGACGCGGTCCCCGGCGAGCGACATGTCCGGCTCGGCGCGGTCGAACACGACGACGGCGCGCAGCTCGCCTTCGTAGTCCTGCGCGAGGACCGACTCCAGCGCGCGGCGCAGCAGCTCCGGCCGGTTGCGGGTCGGGAGGACGACTCCCACGGATGGTGGCATCGGGGGCCTGCCTTGCTGGTCGGGAGGAGCTGGTCGGGAGGAGCTGGTCGGGAGGAACGGTGCGGGAGCCGGAGGTGGAGGTGGACCGTGCCGCGGGGCCGCGCGGGCCCCGCGGCGGCCGGTCAGCTCGCGCCGGTGATCATTCCGGCGGCGACGGTGTTATTGGTGGCCTCGTCGATGAGGATGAAGCCGCCGGTGTACCGGTTGCGGCCGTAGTCGTCGACGAAGAGCGGCTGCGTCACGCGCAGGGAGATGCGGCCGATCTCGTTGAGGCCGAGCTCCGTTGCCTGCTCGTCACGGTGGAGCGTGTTGACGTCCAGGCGGTAGTGCAGCTCCTTCACCAGCGCCTTCGCGGTGCGGGTGGTGTGCTTGACGATCAGCTTGGACCGCGCCGAGAGGGTGCGGTCGGGGGTCATCCAGCACACCATCGCGTCGAGGTCCTGCGCCACCTCGGGCCGGTTGTTCGGCCGCGCGATCATGTCGCCGCGGGAGATGTCGATGTCGTCGGCGAGCCGCAGCGTCACCGACATCGGCGCGAACGCCTGGTCGACCGGGCCGCGCGGCCCGTCGATGTGCGTGATCGTCGTGGTCAGCCCGGACGGCAGGTGGACCACCTCGTCGCCGGGCTTGAGGACGCCGCCCGCGACCTGCCCCGCGTAGCCGCGGTAGTCGTGCAGCTCGGGGTCCGTGGACGCGTGCGGGCGGATCACGTACTGCACCGGGAACCGCACGTCGATCAGGTTCCGGTCCGACGCGATGTGCACGTGCTCCAGGTGGTGCAGCAGCGACGTCCCTTCGTACCACGGCATGTTCACGCTGCGTTCCACGACGTTGTCGCCGTGCAGCGCGGAGATCGGCACGAAGGTCAGGTCGGTGACGTCGAGCTTGGACGCGAACGCGGTGAACTCGTCCACGATGCTCTCGTACACGTTCCGGTCGTAGTCGACGAGGTCCATCTTGTTGACCGCCACGACCAGGTGGGGCACCTGCAGCAGCGTCGCCAGGAACGCGTGCCGCCGCGACTGCTCCAGGATCCCCTTGCGGGCGTCCACCAGGATGATCGCCAGGTCGGCGGTGGACGCGCCCGTCACCATGTTGCGGGTGTACTGGATGTGCCCCGGGGTGTCGGCGATGATGAACTTGCGGCGCGGCGTCGCGAAGTAGCGGTAGGCGACATCGATCGTGATGCCCTGCTCCCGCTCGGCGCGCAGCCCGTCGGTCAGCAGCGCCAGGTTCGTGTACTCCTCGCCCCGGTCGACGCTGGTCTTCTCCACCGATTCCAGCTGGTCCTCGAAGATCGACTTCGAGTCGAACAGCAGCCGCCCGATCAGCGTCGACTTGCCGTCGTCGACGCTGCCGGCGGTCGCGAACCGCAGCAGGTCCATCGACTTGGCCGGCTCGTGGGCCCTCGCGGGCCGGTTCGTCTGCGCGGGCTCGTTGCCGGCCATCAGAAGTAGCCCTCCTTCTTGCGGTCCTCCATCGCGGCCTCGCTGGTGCGGTCATCGGCGCGGGTCTGCCCGCGCTCGGTGATCCGCGTGGCCGCGATCTCCTCGATCACCTCGTCGAGAGCCGTGGCGTTCGACTTCACCGCACCGGTGCAGGACGCGTCCCCCACCGTGCGGTACCGGACGGTCGCCTCGAACTCCGGCTCGTCGTCGCCGCGGTTCGCGAACCCGGTCTGCGCGTCGAGCAGCAGCCCGTCGCGCTCGAACACCCGCCGGGTGTGCGCGAAGTAGATCGGCGGGAGTTCCAGCTCCTCGCGGCGGACGTAGTCCCAGATGTCCAGCTCGGTCCAGTTCGAGAGCGGGAAGACCCGGACGTGCTCGCCCTGCGTGATCCGGGTGTTGTACAGGTTCCACAGCTCCGGGCGCTGGTTCTTCGGGTCCCACTGCCCGAACTCGTCGCGGAACGAGACGACCCGCTCCTTGGCGCGGGCCTTCTCCTCGTCGCGGCGCGCGCCGCCGAACGCGGCGTCGAACTGGTGCTCCTCGATCGCGTCCAGCAGCGTGGTCGTCTGCAGCCGGTTGCGGGACGCGCGGCGCCCCTTCTGCTCCACGACGCGGCCGCTGTCGATCGACTCCTGCACCGACGCCACCACCAGCCGGACGCCCAGCTCGGCGACCCGGCGGTCGCGGAACTCGATCACCTCGGGGAAGTTGTGGCCGGTGTCGACGTGCATCACCGGGAAGGGGATCGCCGCGGGCCAGAACGCCTTCTCGGCGAGGCGGAGCATCACCAGGCTGTCCTTGCCGCCCGAGAACAGCAGCACCGGCCGCTCGAACTCGGCCGCCACCTCCCGGAAGATCTGGATGGACTCCGCTTCGAGGACGTCTAGCTGCGACAGCAGATAATCAGAACGCTGCATGGTCTGTGGCTTCTCTCCACGCTTCTCTGGCAGATGCAACCGGTGGCACGAGGGCGCGCCTTGCCACCGGCTCGAACGCCGGCCCGCCCCGGCGAGGCGCCGCGGGCACCGGGCGGGTCACGGCAGGTCGCCGCTCACTTCCCGGATGCCGGCTAGGAGCGTCGACGCCGACGCGGGATGACACACCAGGATATCCGGCAGCCTGGGGTCCTCCCGGTTGTACTCCAGCGCCGCCCCGTCGACCCGGGACGCGTGCGCTCCGGCGGCCAGCGCGACCGCCGCCGGGGCCGCCGAGTCCCACTCGTACTGGCCGCCGGCGTGCACGTACGCGTCGACCTCGCCGAGCAGCACCGCGGAGATCTTCGCCCCCGCCGACCCGATCGGCACCAGCTCCACGTCGAGCTCCAGCTCCTCCGCGAGCCGGCGGACGAACTCCGGCGGCCGCGTGCGGCTGACGGCGATGCGCAGCTTGCCGGCGTCCGGCGCCGGGGCGTGCAGCGGCACCTCGCGCGGCAGCGTCCTGCGGGCCGTCTCCGAACCGGCCGTCACCGGGTCGGGCTCCCCCGGGTCGGTGCGGACGAGGGAGGCGCCGCCGGTCGCGTCCGTCCGGAGCGTCAGGCCCTGCGCCGGGAGCGCCACCGCGCCCGCGGCCAGCCGCCCCCCGCCGGACGGGTCCCGCCGCCACAGCGCCACGTGGACCGCCCAGTCGCGGCGGCCCTCCTCGGAGAACTCGCGGGTGCCGTCGAGCGGGTCGATGATCCACACCCGCTCGGCGGTGCGCCGCTCGGCGTCGGCGGTGTTGCGGGTCGGGGCGCGGTCGTCGCCGCGGGACCGCTTCCCCGCGGCCGACGAGCGGCCCTCCTCGGACAGCACGGCGTCGCCGGGACAGCGCTCGGCGAGGGCCGCCATGAGGTACTCGTGCGCCCGGAGGTCGCCCGTGTCCTTCAGGGCCCGCGCGTCGGCGAATCCCAGCTCGTCCCGCACGCCGAGCAGCAGCCGGCCCGCCGTGCCGGCGAGCTCCGCCGCCAGGGCGTGGTCGTCCGCCGCCCCCTCGCGGGCGCCATTGTCCGTCATCCCTTGATCACGTTCCCGACTCGAATGGTCTGTTCGATCCACTTTCTCATGCGGGTGCACGGGGCCCTCGGATCAGGTCCCGCCTCCCGGCCGGCACGCCCCGCTCAATAGGCGCCGGAACCGCGGAAGACCGCCGACCAGGTCTTCCACATGATCTGCAGGTCGAGCGCGAGCGTCCAGTTGTCGACGTACCGCAGGTCGAGCCGGACCGACTCCTCCCACGACAGGTCCGACCGGCCGCTCACCTGCCACAGGCCGGTCAGCCCCGGCTTCACCACCAGCCGCCGGTACACGTCGCCGCCGTACTGGGCGACCTCCTCCGGCAGCGGCGGGCGCGGGCCCACCAGCGACATCTCCCCCCGGAGCACGTTGATCAGCTGGGGCAGCTCGTCCAGCGAGTAGCGGCGCAGCCAGCGGCCCACCCGGGTGATCCGCGGGTCCTCCCGGATCTTGAAGAGCACCCCGTCGTTCTCGTTGCGCTCCAGCAGCTCGACCTTGCGCTGCTCCGCGTCCTGCACCATCGTGCGGAACTTCAGCACGGTGAACTCGCGGCCGCCGCGGCCCACCCGCGCCTGCCGGAACAGCACCGGCCCGGAGCTCGTCATCTTGATCAGGACGGCGACGACCAGCAGCAGCGGGCTCAGCAGCACCAGGCCGGCCAGCGCGGCGGTGCGGTCGAACAGGCCCTTGAACACCTTCCGTCCGCCGTCCAGCTCGGGGTGCTCCACGTGCAGCAGCGGCAGGCCCGACACGGGGCGGATCGAGATCCGCGGGCCGGTCACGTCCATCAGCGCGGGCGCGACGACGAGCTCCACGTCGTCCCGCTCGATCTGCCACGCCAGCCGGCGCAGCGCCACCCCGTCCATCTCCGGGCACGCCAGCACCGCGACGGAGTCGGCGCCGATCCGGTCCGCGACCGCTGCGGCCTGGGAGAAGTCGCCCATCACCGGCACGCCCTCCACCTCGGCGACCGCGTCGTCACCCGACGCCAGCGCCGGGGGCAGGCACACCGCGGCGATGTCCATCCCGTGGTAGCGCTTCTGCCGCAGCACCTTGATGAGGTCCGCGACGGACGTCCGGTGCCCCACCGCGACCACGCGGCGCATGCACTCGCCGTTCCAGCGCTTCTTGTGCAGCCACTTGCGGAGGCGGTACCGCGCCATGAGGTTGAGGAACGTCCCGAGCGGGAGCGCCATCACCACGTACCCGCGCGCCACCTCGGTCTTCGTCGCGTACGCCACGATCGCGACGGTGGCGGTGAGGATGAAACCGGCGCGCAGCACCCGGTGGAACTCCTCGTAGCCCACGCCGACGTAGCGCGGCTGGTAGGCCCGGCAGAGCATCAGCGTCGGCAGCCACACCACGGGGAGCACCACCGTCAGCGCCACGTACGGGGCGTTCAGCTCGGTCGGGACGCCCGGGAACCGGAGCACGAACGCGATCACCCCGGCCGCCAGCATGCTCAGGAAGTCCAGATAGCCCGCTTTGCGGCGGTAAGATCCGCTCCAGCTCTGCGACGACGAGCGCTTGGGCTCATGGCGAATCGATGACTCGGCCTGCACCTTGTCAACGACGGCCATACACCACTCACCAATCCCCTGTAACGCGCGCCCCATCAGCGCGATTCACACCGAAGACGGTTGAACGCCGCTTGAGGTTCACATACATCATGAACCTCGTCCGACCAGCATCCTACGTTCGCTTTACCGTGGTCAGGGCCCGAACCGCCGCACCGGGCCGACAAGCCCCGTGAACCCGGACGGACGCACATGAAAAGTCCAGTCAAGGACGCTTGATCATCGACGGGAATGCCGGATTCGGTGGCCGGATCCGGTCAACTCGCGTGGAAGACGTTCTGCGCCGCGGCGAGACCGTCCGCGAGCAACGCCTCCACCGCGTCCGCCGCACGCGCCACCTCTAGATCGAGGTCCTTCCGCTCCACCGCGGAGAAGTCCTTCAGCACGAACGCCGCCGGATCCATCCGCCCCGGCGGCCGGCCCACCCCGAACCGCACCCGCAGGTAATCCCGCGACCCCAGCGACTTCGTCACCGACCGCAGACCGTTGTGACCATTGTCACCGCCGCCCTGCTTCAACCGCACCGCACCGAACGGGATGTCCAGCTCGTCATGGACCACGACGAGCCGCTCCACCGGAACCTTGTAGAAATCGCACAGCGCCTTCACCGGCCCGCCCGACACGTTCATGAACGAACGCGGCTTCGCCAGCACCGCACGCGCCCCCGCCAGCCGCCCCTCCAGGA
>NZ_SMKB01000185.1:0-14380 GCF_004348575.1 Actinomadura sp. 7K534 | reverse complement strand
CGGTGCCCCTCACCGCCCCCGCTACCGGACAAGGTCTGGATCAACCCGCCACCCCAACCCCAGACCGACAACAAGCCACAAACCACCCACGTGGCCTGACGTCTCATCCGGTTTGACAGGTTCCGCCCCGAAGTGGTCCACCAGATCGGTTTCGGACAGCACCAGGTCACCTCGATACGTCAGGGTCGTGGTTCCAACCCGCGCGGCGTACTCCCACTCCGCCTCGCTATGCAGCCGAATTAGCAGATCGTCCAACTCCCTCCAGGCGGGCGGCGTTGGCGTCACTATCGGCGTAGTCGTCTTCGTAGTCGGCCAGCTAGTGCCGCACCTGCGCCACCGTAAGCGGGTACCGCGCCATCAGAAACGGACCGACCGTCACCGAACGAACCGGACGCATCTCCTCGATGTGCTTTAACAGCAGTTCGACACCGCCATCAGCCTCGCTGCCGGCGGCGATCACATGCAACTCCCCCACCTCGGCGTCCGACAGACCCATTCGGAACGTACCGCCCGGCACCAGTCGGAACACCAAACCGGACGTGTCATGCCGCCACGCCACCCGGTCCCCGACAACCCTTCTGTCCCATTCCGGACCCAAATCACTGAGCACAGCCGACCCGTAACAACACCTAGGTCGGGCACCCCAACGTCGGCCGGCGACACGGAGGCGGTTGCAGCGGCACCGCGCCGTTTGTTTGTTCCGAGATCACGGAATAGAAGGACACTCTTCTGCCGCTGGTCGCTCGCTAGTCCTGATGAGCGGTGTGGGCCAGGCCAGGGACCAGAGACCGGGTACCACCATGGTTCCGCTCGGGCGGCACGGTGGCTGCCCGCCATTCTTTCGGCCGGTCGTGGCCGTTGCCGCTGCGCGCATACTCGGGACGGACCGCCGGCCTAGAGTCAGGCGCGTGTACTTCGTGTCTCGGTGGCGCGAGGAATCGCCGTTCAGTAAGCGGGTGGTCACGGTGCCCGACACCACCGTGCTCGATTGGTTCCGCCGCGGCTGGAACCGCGACGACCCGGAAGCATGGATCGCCGGCGAACTGGGCGGCCATGTCTACGGCCTCGACTCGATCTTCGACGAGGCCCAGAAGCGGAACCTGCTTCAGCCGCAGAGCATCGACGAACTGCGCGAGCTGCTGCACGAGCACCTGTGGGTCGAGGGGGACGCCGATTACATCCGGCTCGGCGAACACGCCCTGAGAGTGCGCACCGATGACGACGAAGTGGACCTCGCCTACTACTTCATCGACGACGAGAGCGCCGCCACCCTGCCCGACCGGCTCGCGTTCCTACTGCACAACACCTGGCCGCTGCCCACCGATGCCGCCGCGTCCGGTGCGGTCTTCAGCCCCGGAGTACCGGTCCGGAGCGTCCGGCTTGCCCCACCGGGACCCGAGTCGGTCTTCTCGGTCCGCCTGTGCTGGGAATCGCCCGACGTCCTTGGAAACCTGAACCTGGTCGGCGCCGTGGTCTTCCCCGGTCTGACCCTGCCGGATCTCGCCGCCCGATTGCGGAGCACCGACGGTCCCGACGCCCACCGCTGGCCGTATGACGCCCGGCTGCTGCGGGCACTGGTCGCTCCCGAGGAGGACGACATCGGCCCGGCAATGGAGCGCTACGCCCGGCTGGGCAGATACGCCCCGGCGCCCGTCGGCATCGACCGGCCACTCACGCATGAGGCGATCCACGGCGAGATGTCGGCCATCCTTCGCCCGGTGCGGCCCGCCGAGTCCCTGACCCGGCTGGACGTCCACATCACGCAGGTCGCCCGGTACATCGACGGCTTCTTCGGATTCGACCAGTGGTTCCTCTTCGACACCCGGTGGGCCGCGATCCACCCACATCTGGCCCACTCGCTCCTGCGCTACGCCACCTACTGGGACCCATACGCAATCTAGAAACTCTTCGCCGACGCCCGGAGTCGGACGATCAGCGGCAACTCACTCAGATGTACGCGAGCGGCGCATCACCGTGTCGCTGTCCCGCCACGGCAGTGGTTCACTTCCTTCCCCCAGGGAAGGAAGCCTCCCTGGAGCCCGGGTACGCGCTCCACCTACTTCGGGCGGCCGATCTCGGTCAGCGACAACGATTCTTCTGCAACAGTTCGCGTGCACCGTCGATGGTCGGCTCTGGCGGCGACTACGGGACGGCGGCATGTGAGGCCCTACCTGGCTATCCTCCGTGGCGTGCTTGGTGGCGATCTCCCGGTTCCTCCCGCGTTCGAAGCGGTTGCGTCCTGGGCCGGCGCCGAGCGGGTGGTGCGTGCCGCCGCATCCGACCTGGCGACCTGGCGGGTTCCCGAGCCGCAAAAGGAAGCTCTGATCACTTGTGGCGTGCCGCTGATCGATGATCTGGTGGATGCGGTGTCGTTCTCCGCGGAGCCGGCGATGTACCGGTTGGCGTCACGTAATAACGAGGTAGCGGACGTGATCTGGGAATATGGCGCCACGCCGGGGAGCGGCGAGGTACTGCAACTGGGATTACCGGACGGCAGTGCGTGCTTCGTCAACTCGACGATCAACCACTGGCTGTGTTCGCTGCACCTGGTCGGCAGCTGGCTCACCGGCTCAACCGTCATCGGCCACTGGGACGAAGACGGACAGGCCGAAGAGGAGGCGCTGGCTGAACTCGGCGACCTGTTGGAACAGATCAGGGCCCTCGACCCGCCCGCCGGCGGGGATGGCGACCACCGTACTCACTTCTGGCCCGCGGTGCTCGACCGATGGCTTTACTGAGCAGCCTAGACGTCCTCTTCTGCCGCCGACCGCGCGAGTGAGTGGGGATCTTGTGTGCCCGCTCGTGTCAATGGCCGGATGTTCTGGTGTTCCTTGCAGTCGGCACGGTGAACGGGACCGTGGCGGATCGATTTTGAACTCGGATCGCTGGTGGACGTCGCCCAGGCCAACGAGATCGTTGATCGTGTACGGCCCGAGTAGTCCACCCACGCGAGACAAGTTGGGCGGCCCTTACCAGTCGGCCAGCGGCTGGAAGACCAGCGCATCTGAAGTACGAGCGTATCTCCAGGACTCCAGGCGATAGGCGCCGCTGGGACGGTCGAGCGGGTGGTGGTTGCGCAGACTGCAGATCAGTCGGTCGCTGGCTTGAATCTCTTTCGGCCACTCGGGCGGGACCGTGATGCCAGTTTCTGCCCGATACGGGTTCCTAGCAACCACTCCGGTCACCCATTCCGTGGGAACCTCGCCAGGTCCTGCGGGTTCCTGGGTCTCATCGGTCTGGACATCGGACCAAAAGCCGGGTGGTAGGTCGTCGTGGACGACAACGTAGCCGACCACCTCCAGGATCGGCGCTTCGCTCCGTGGCCAAGAGAACCGAGTGAGCGCCGAGGTGGTCATTGGACGAAAATAATGAAAGACCCCAGCCTGGTACCGCTCGAACAGATGGCGGAGCGGTCCAGTGTCCAGGGGTACGCCCGGCAACTGAAACGACACGTTGCAGCGATACACCTGTCTGTCCGTGTGCATCGCGACATCTGCGGTAATGGTATAGAAGCCGCCGCCTGGGCAAGTGTCGAAATAGACGACCTGCTCTGTATGGTGTGCATCAATCAGGTCCGCGGTACGTGCTTCCCATGCGCGCAGGGCGTCACAAAGGGTCCGGGCGCCGACGCCGTGCCAGTTCACCGTGGACTGCTGGATGATCCATCGTGGTTCCGAGCCCCTCAATCCTAGACGGGACAGAGTGTGTACGAGGTCGACAACGTGCTCCTGGTTGAAAGCCCGCAGCGGCAAATCGAGGCTGACGCCGTGTCCGCCGGGGTATTCCCAATCCACGTCAGGCACCTGGGGGACGAAGACGAACTCCCCGAACTGTCCGTCGCTGGTGAGCAAGTCCACTGGGGTTAGACCGGTATCGAGCAGTCGCGTCGTGCACTCCGGCAGGTCTCTGGATGGGCGGGGCCGCGGCTGAGACTTGCGGTCGGTGGCCAACTGCACCTCGCCGTGGGCGACCAGCCGCTCGTGCTTGGAGCGCAGCAGTGCCAACAGATCTCTGGGCGCCTTCAGGATCTGAGCTATCTCTTCCTCACCGAAGAGCAGGATCGGTGCGCGGTTCCGGTAGCGGCGCAGGTCCTCCACCGCTGACTCGGTAAACCCGCTGACACTGATGATCACACCTATCGCGGTTCTGGATGCCGTCCGATCCATGCGGCTCCGCACGGCATCCAGGACACTGACGTCAACGGGAGCGTTTTGCCACTTGGCCTCGATGAGGTACCAGGTGTCTCCGTAGCGGGCCACCAGATCTGTCTGCCGCGGGGCCGCCGCCGAGGGATCACGGTCTACGCAGAAGTGTGCCTGCTGGAACAAGCGCTCCAGCAACTCTTCGAAGCGCCGGCCCCGCTGGTGGGCGGACGCAATCGCTGCTAGCCGCTGATAGTCAGCCAACAACGATTCCCACATACCTGCCGCTCCTTGATTAGATCATCAATTACCCACCGGAGCACGGAGCACCACGTGAGAGTACCGCAGGTACCTCGAGTTCTGGCTGGGCTCGCACAGGTCGCGCATCTGCCGGAGTTCATCGAGCGTCCTCTGCGGGCACTCATTGTCAGCCACGATTGCAGCGTCTTGGTTAGGGCCCCTACCTGGCAACATCCGCTCATGCCGCTGATCGCTCGCGACCTTGCCGGGGTGCGGGGAGGGCGGCGGAGCGCGTCCGAGGGGTCGAGATCGAGACGTACCGCTGGGCCGGGCGCATAAGGCCAGGGTGAATGTGTGGTCGATGCTGGCCGAGTGCGTCGGCCAACTTGATGAACGGTTCCGGCGCTGCGAGATCATCGGCTGGTTCCGTCGGCACTATCCCCAGGTGAAATAGTCAACACTGGACGCCCACATCCAGGCGGCGACGACCAATGCAGAAAAGCGCGACCACAACCACCCCTACCTAGCCAGACGAGTCCCACTGCTGCAGCGGATCGATCACGGCCTCATCAGCGTGCAGCACCGCCCGGCCCACTACCGTCGACGACACCAGCGGATAGCGACGATCGTCCGGACCTGGGAACAGCGGGCCAGCAGCTCCGCAGGCCGCCGTGTATCGGCCGGTGTCGGAGCACGGACGGGATCGGACACGCCTCCGGATCGACGCGCTTGTTCACGGTTTCGGCGATCACGTGCGGCGGTTCGAGGCCGAAGGGATGTTCTCCGGGCCGAGCGTCTACTTCCACCACCGTGCGATCGCCCGGCGGCGGGCTCCCACCAGCGTCACCGGCCTGCTCGCCGACGAACGGTTCCTGGAGTACGTCTACATCACCCGGCTGCTGCCCGGATCGCTCGCCGATGTCCATGAAATATCCCCCCGGACATTCCATCCAATGGGATCAGACTAGAGAATTCCCTTTGATCAATGATGGCGTTCATTTGGAGAAGTCGTCGGGTTCCATGTCACCGGTTCCGGCATTGTCGCGGCGCTGACGCCTGGTGAACGGGCTGCGCCGGTCGAGGAACGCGCCAAATAGAAGGGGCAGAACATCCGGCGAGGCGCCGTCACGTTCATCGCGGGCCTTAGGGCGACGTTGGTCTTCGATATCGCGTTCATATATCAGTTTTCGTGCCAGGTCAAGCAAGGGCTGAGGCACGCTTTCTTTACCGTCGGGCTCCTTGGGGAACTTGTCTGACTTCGGATCCAGGAATCCCTCGAACATGTCCATGCTGTAGTCGAGGAGTTGCTCCACCACCTGGTGCACCGGTTTCAAGGGGCCGAATTCCTCGGCACGCTCACGGGTCTGATCCATCAAGGGCTTGGCGAAGACCTTGGTGTAAGCCTTCATGACCGCGGGCTTCAAGGGGTCCAGGGATTGGCCGCTGCGCGCCACGCGTTGCAGCAGCTTCCAGATGCCCGTCACGCTGAGCCTGCCGTCGTTGAGCCCGGCGCCCAACGCGCGGCTGAACGGTTCGGGCTCCGCCAGGTGGATCGCGACTTCGGTTCCGAGCAGCACGAGGCGTTCCGGGTCCGCCCGAACCAGAGAGGTGACCGCCGGCGCGAGTTCGGGGTGCCGAGGGAGTGCCCCGCCGAGCACCGTCAGCGCACGGGCGATCATCTCGTCCGGACAGACCTCACCGATCCGTTCCGGAATGGAGGGAACGGCGGCCATCGTGGTGGCCATTACGTGTTCGCCGAGCGCGATCGGGCGAATCGGCTTCAGCAGGTACTGGCCCGGGTAGAGCCGCCGCAGCCATTGCGTGTACTCGGTGACGTCGGAAACAGACAACCCGGTGATGTCCGGTAGCCGGGACAGCAGCGCCTCCACCTCCTCCGCTGAGTCGGGGCGGCAGAGCGTGGTGACCGCGGCGATGGTGGTCAGAGCCTCCGCACCGGCCTCTGCGCGGCCGTCCTCCTGAACCATCCGGCGCCAATGCCTCAGGTCGGCCATGATCACGTCGTCCAGGGGGTTCATGAGGTCGGCATCGGGGGACAGGATCGTGGTGAGCGCCGCAGCATGGACGTCGCTGAGCGTCCGGCAACGCACGAGACCGGTGGGCGGCTCACCGACAGGCTCCAGGACGCCGAGTTTCTGGGCGAAGGCGGAGCGCGCGGCGTGGAACTGCCCGGCGCGGTCGGGGTGGAGCTGGGAGAGGGTGAGCGTGTTCCATTCCGTCACTTCCCGGAACAGCCCGGAGATCCGCTCGTCGTCGTGGTCACGAAGCCGGGCGAGCCACTCGCCCGATGAATCGCTTACCAGCAGCAGCCGGGCGGGGACGTCCCGCAAGGCCGAACGTTCGGCCAGCGCCTCGGCCAGTGCGATCACCTGATCGTCGTGTGACTCGGCGGCTTCCACGACCGCCAGCAGCGGCCGCTCGATCATGCCGGTGTTGCGGATCTCGGTAGCGGACGCCCGCGGGTTGACCACACCCGCCAGCCAGTCCTCGTGGGAAAGAGCATCCCGGAACTGGAGTGCCAGCAGCGTCCGCTCCAATTCGTCGCCGCCGGTGAGTAGCTTCACCGAGGTGGTCGCCGACCCGTTGGCCCAGGCGAGCAGATCTCCGAGCTCCCGACAGCGCCCGGTGAGGGGTGCGATCTCATATTCGGGCCGGAGCAGGACGCTGGGGGCGTTGCCGGGCCCGCCGTCCTTGCGGCGGGGGGACGAACAGTTCGGCGAGGCCCAGCTCTGGTGACAGATGGGTGACCCGCTTGACCAGCAGGTTGAGGTCGTTCTCGAAGCCGAACTTGCTGATGCGGTGCACTTGTTTCACGCCGAGTCCCCTGATTTCGGCGGGCAGCTTGTCCGGGTCCGGTGGCATGGTGGGCTTCGGCAGGTCCACCAGGAGCACGGGGACTATCTCGATGCCGCGTTCGAGCGCGCGCCTGATCTCTCTGCGCACCCAGTCCCGTTCGCGGTCGATCAGACGCTCCCCGGTCCGCTCGTCCTCCAGGCTCAGCCAGTCCGGGCCGATGACCACGACGAGCACGTCCACGCGCTCGAGCGCCTCGCGGAGTTCGGTTGGATAGTCGTCGCCGGCTTTCATGTTGATGTGGTCGAGGAAGACCTGCTTCTCGCCGAACTGGCGTTTCAGCGTCACATAGATGCTCTCCGCGGCGATCGGCTGATCTACGGACCGGTAGTTGATGAACACACCGCTCATGTCGGGGCCTCCGCTGGTTCGGGTGTGGTCGGAGTGTGCCGTGGTTCGAGCCGCCGCCGCAGCAGTACGGTCGCCAGTGCGAAGAAGATGACGGTCAAGACGCCCAAGGCCTCGAGGTCGACCAGCCATTGGGAGGTCTGGTGGGTTTAGAGGGCATCGCACGGTGGGACGGCGCCGGGAGAGACGGCGCTGATCCTGCGAAGGGCGGCGGACGACGCCGTGGCGGCCAGGCCGCACCGGGCGGGCAGCGGCCACGCGAGCGCGCTCAGCAGAGCGCGTCCTGGGAACGGTCGGAGGTGACGCCGTTGAAAGCGATCTGGGCGACGGAAACCGCGGTGGTGACCGCCACGGCCTGCCCCAGGCGACGCGTGATGACCGAAACGTCTCATCATGTCCACACCGAGATTCGGCCTTCGCTTGACGGTGTCATCAGCCGTTGTGCTGTTCACCTGCTTCTATGCTGGCGATCGGGGCTTCCGGCGGGAAGCGGTTGAGCGTTGCCCGGCCGACTGGCCCCGGGAAACAACTGCGCGGCGCGTTAGCCCACCCCGGACGTCGGCCCCCTTTCCTCAAGCAGCCCGCGGAGTTCGCGGACTTCGTCGTGGACCTCTGCGGCTACATTTCCGTACATCCACCGCCAATATCGGTACAGCAGTTCTCCGCCGGAGGCGAAGATGGCGAGCACGACGCCGGTGAATACAGCGATGGCGAGGTAGTAGCGCACGCGAGTGGGATTGGCCGCGATGTCGGGAGAGAGGCTGGCGACAAAGAGGCCAACGGTCGCGGCAATCCACAGCCCACAGGCGAGCGTCAGCCGCGGAAACTTCCGGTTAAGCCAGGCGTGTCTTTTCCCGGCACCCTGACGCCTGAAGTCGTCGGCGGCCTCGGCCAGGACAGCGAGGCTCCACTCTGCCTTGAGTTGCTGTTCCCGGTTGAGCGGGGCTGGCCAGACCGTCAGCCGGTTGCGCACCCGCTCGACCCCGCGGCGCAGCGCCGGTGCCGTGATCGGCCACCGTGGCCGCCGGGGCCAGTTCCTCTCCTCGTCCTCCTCATCGCGTTCGGCGCGCACCAGCGCGACGACGTACCCGGCGAAGGTCACCAGAAGGACCATGATGGTGACGTAAGCCGGGAAGGTCAGCCCGCTGGCCGCGAGGATGATCATGCTCAACAGCGCCACCGTCGTCATCCCGACGGGTATGGCGAACCGCGAGTTGTAGCGGTTGCTTGATATCGGGTGCATGATCTGCTCGGCGTTGTTGATCCGGGTACGGACCAGGCCGAGGAGCCCCGCGATGATCGGATAGCTCGTCATGAAGAGCGCCGACCACATTGCCGCCTGGAACGACAAGGGAGCCTCCTCGTCCGCCGCCACGGGACGACCATAGGCGAGGGCGAGCACCGGTGGCACGATGAGCGCGGCGACCCCCGCGAAGGCCGCCGCCACGACTGCTAGCCGTCGACGGGCTCCCGTGCCGGCCGGTGGGGGCGGGACTAGCTCCGGGGGCCGCCACGACGGCGTCACCTGGTGTTCGAGCCTACCGATCAGTACCTCGACGTCCGCCGCGAAGCCTCCAGTGCGGAGGGCGATTGCCTGCCTGACCGCCAGCTCCTTGAGTTCTTCGGGGAGGTCGTCGACGCCGGGGATGGCGGCGTCGTCGAGCCGCACCGGGATGACGAGCTTGCCGAGTTCCAGCGCGGTCTTGATCTCGTAACGGACCCAGTCCCCCTCGCGGTCGATCAGCCGAGTTTCGTTATCGGCGTCGATGAGCCATCCGGGGTGGATGACCGCGAGCAGGACCTCACAGCCCTCCAGCTTCTCGCGCAGCACGTCTGGGTATCGTTCCCCGCCGCGGATCGAGGAGCGGTCAAGGAATACGCAATTCTTGCCAAAGTGCCAAATTAGGCGATCATACAGCCTTTCTATCGCCGCAAAATGATTACCACTCCGGTAGTTTATGAAGATTCCTTCCATGCGCCAAGGATAACCACTTTGCGCCCGGGTCTCCCGGTCTCTTGAAGCATGTGCGACGGGAAACACCTTTCTCATTGAACCGGAGGACGAGCATGCTGACTTCCGAAATATGGGGAATTCTGAAGTTTCATGCTCAAGGGGTGTTCTATGGAGAGACGACGGCTGGGGACCAGGCTCGGAGACCGACCGTCGCCTGAGATCCCGTCCCGGCGGGTACTCGCCCGCGCAGCGGCGCGCACCCTCGTCGACACAACCGTCCGCGCCCAGGCCGCCATCGCGCTTCTCCTCGAGTTCGATTCCGACACCGGGATCTCGATGGCCGTGGGCCTGGCGGTCGGGCTGGCGGTGACCTCGGCTCTAGTGATCGTCTTCCTGTCCGGGGCCGCTGGGTTACCTGGCCGCACCCGCTGCCCCGGCCGTTCGCACGGGCCCGCGGCGGCCATGGTCAGGCGGTGGCGGTGTGCAGGGCGGTCATGATGCGCGGGTAGATCTCGCGGACGGACGGGTGCGCGTGGCGGCGGACGAGGGAGCGGGCGAGGCGGCGTAGGTCGACGCGGATCGTCGCGGAGTCCACCACGTCGACCAGGTCGAGCAGTTCCGAGGTGAGCTCGCAGGCCCGGTCGATCTCTCCCGCTGCCGCGTAGGCCAATGCCCGGCGGGTGCCGAAGCGCAGGCGGGCCCGCAGCCCGCGCGCGGCGATCAGCGGCAGGGCCTGATCCAGCAGTTCCGCCGCCTCCTCCGGACAGCCGAGATCGTGCAGGCACCAGCCGGCGACCACCGGGTCGAGATCGGAACCTGTGGACGAGCCGATAATCGGTTCGTCGCCCCCGGCGTCCTTGGCAGCCTCAAGCAGTGCGGAAGCCCGCTCAAGCCCGCGGCGATAGCCGTCGTGGTCGCCGTACAACGCAAGCCCCTGCGCCTCCCGCTGGGCCGCCAGCCCGCGAACGCGGGGTGGGACGCCGGGTTGTTCCTGTGCGGCTCGGGCCAGCCGGATGACCTGGACGGCGTCGTCCCGGTATAGCGCCATCTCCGCCCGGCGCACCATCGCGTAGGCGGCCATGGCGGGGTCACCGGTGGGCTCGACGAGCCGTGTGGCCGTGCGCGTCCACCAGAGGGCGCGTTGGTCGTTTCCCTTCTCCTGGGTCATCCAGCCGACGAACTCCGCGCACCGCGCCGCGAGGAGCAGCAGCCGTCCGCGCTCAGGCTCGGCGGCCACCGCTGCCAGCGCCCGCAGCGTGTTCGTCTGGGTGATCACCGTCGGCAGCACGGTGTCGGGTGGCATCACCTGACCCTGCACCCTGGCCTGCTCGAATTGGCTGCGGAACACCGCCAGGGTCGCGTCGATCCGCTCCGCGTTCGCCGCGGCGGCCAGCGCGCGTCGGCTCGCACCGTGCCATGGGGGTACCGCGTCATCGCTGGACTCGGGGGCGGTATCGGACGGCGTCGCGGGGACGAACTCGCAATCCCCCACCGGGCCCAGCCTCAGCAGCCAGGCGTCGCCGCGGTCACCAAGGTCTGGTTCGTCCGGTGCGCCGGACGTCGGCCGTTCCACCAGAGCGGCGAGTTCGCCCTCGGCGTTCAGCACGGTGTCGCAGCGCCGGGCCATGTCGGGGCTGGGCAGCTTCCGACCGGTCTCGATCTTGCTGAGGTAGCCCTTGGTGTAGTGGATCCTGGCGGCCAACTGCGACAGTGACAGGCCGACTGCAAGGCGGCGGCGGCGCAGTTCCGTTCCAAAAGCAGTGTCCCGCTCGGTCATGGTGGCCCCCGCGTTCTGGTCGGCCGTGAGCCGTACAGGCTAGACGGTACGAGGGACGCCTCCGCAAAGGCGCGTGACCGGGCGCATAGACACGCCGATGTCACGGGGCGGATAGGGCCTCGGCAATCATGCCGAGGGTCGCCCAGTCGACCAGGCGGCGGGTGAGGATCTCGCGGTAGGTAGCGATCTCGACCCAGGTGCGTTCCGAGTCGCGGAGCACGCCCTGCGGGCGGCCGCACACGGTGCGCAAGCGGGCCAGTTCATCCTCGGTGATCTCTGCGGAGAACAGGTGGGCATGGTGGGCGGTCACGGTAGCGGAGACCTGGCGGCTGCCGTGTGCGCGGAGGCGGCTCACTTCGATCGCCAGCCCGGTCTCCTCCACGACCTCCTGCGCGGCCAGGAAGAGCGGCTGTGTCGTGTCGGCGCCCGAGCCGCCCGGCAGTTCGTGAACGTATCCGTCAGGCGTCGAGGCGGGGCTGCGGAATTCCCGCACCAGCACGACCGTGGTGTCCTCCAGCGACACACCGCGCCGGTAGAGCGCGGCCACCGAGATATCGGGACGGGAGATCACCACCTCGTTCTCCTTCACCCTGCGCTCGGCTGCGACGAACATGCGGACGTGCAGTGCCCAGAAGAAGACCGCCCCGCACCCCGTCTCGCCCGGGAACGTCCACACCAACCGGGCGCTCAGCAAGGAGTTCCCGGCCGCTCGCTGCGTCCCGTACCAGCGCTGGAACTCCCGCGTACGCCAGACCGACAGCGGCACCTGGCGCTCGGGACCGACCCGGTTGCTGCCCGTTTCGATGGACGCGAACGCGGATCTGTCTGCGGTCACCTGGACGCCTCCGTCTCTGTGGGTCTTCTACCGACGTTACGTCGACCGGGTCCGGTTCGCCGTTCCCGATCAGGTCACATCTTCTTGGCTCCGGCCTTGATCGCTTCGCGGGGGCGGATGTGTAGAGGCCGCAGCGACAGATGTTGCGGAGTTTGTCCAGGTGGGCGTCATGGATACCACGGCGCTCCGTGCAGGCCTTGGTGACCAGGCTTTCAGTAGCCATACTGGGCGACGTCGTACTCCAGCCAGGCCCCTACATGAGGCGGAGGGGGCGGCCGACGGTGGTGCGCAGGCCCTTAAAGCTGGTCACCTCGTCGTCGGATACCGCCGACACACCCCGAAGTAACTCCGCTGAACGCTCAAACGCCACCAGTGTGTTCTTCGCCGTTGGCACCGCGGCGGTCGCACGAGTCCCATACTCGGTTCATAGGGCCTGGACCGGTCCTGAACCAACCCAGACGCAGTGGCTTCAGATTGAGGGCCGCTCGCTCTTCTGACGGATCCTCCAGGCCCGCAGATGATCGGCCAACTCAGCGGCGATCCACGCATTCGGGCGGCTCTCGGCGAACCATTGCGCGGCCTGTATCCGGACCGCGTGTGCGTGGACCGGGTGAGCCGCTGTGGGACCTTGGTGCAGATCAAGGCCGGGACGACGACGCGTGAGGCCGGGTGCCCGGAGTGCGGGACGGTGTCGCGGCGCAGATACAGCTACTACAAGCGGCGGCTGACCGACACCGTGGCCGGGCGGGTGCCCGCCTAGCCGAACTGCTGTTGGGGGCGGCGAGTCGCACGACGCTGACCCGGCTGATCCGCGGCCGGCCAGTAGAGGTCCTGGCCGACCGGACCACCGACGCCCTAGCCGCGTGGCTTTGGGGACCATCCCGGCGTCGGGCTCGGTCGCCGGGACCGCCTTGATCGACCAGCTGACCACCGACCACCCCAGCATCCGCAAGACCTGGGTGGATGGAGGTTAACGTCGGCACCTCGTCGAACACGCCGCCACCCGCGGCATCGACAGACACACCGTCCAACGCGAGCCTGGCACCCGCGGCTTTACCCCCTGCTCCGCCGCTGGGTCGCGCCGAGCGCACCCTGGAGGGCTCACGCTTCACCGTCGCCTGGTCCGCGCTAACGAGACCCTCCCGGCGAACTCCCATGCCATGATCCACATCGCGATGATGGACAACATGACCCGCCGCCTAACCGGCGAAGCCACACTCAGCTGGCGCGGAACCTGACCTGGTCCCAAGAAGAACCAGAGGACAAAATAGCCACTCAGACCTCCTCTGGTCATAAAGTGAAACAAGCACCCAATCCATGGGATCAGAGTTGAACGTCGCGTAAGAGGGTTTCAACTTGTTGAAGCCTGGGTGACCTAATCTGTTGCGAGATCACGATCGCGTGGCGGAGGCGTGTTGCGCCGTCGCTGGGCTGGCCATCCCGAAGGAGTCCTCGGCCGATACCTTCCAAAGCACGCGCCTCTTCAAATGGAGCAGTGATCCCGCGAGCAATAATTAAGGCAGACTCGTGTAGCTGCGTGTCTCACTTTCAGGACTCACCAGGGCGTCGGCCAGTTCGCCAAGATCATTGAGACACTGAACTTGTCCACGG
Organism: Actinomadura sp. 7K534; assembly: GCF_004348575.1. Classification (NCBI taxonomy): domain Bacteria; kingdom Bacillati; phylum Actinomycetota; class Actinomycetes; order Streptosporangiales; family Thermomonosporaceae; genus Actinomadura; species Actinomadura sp. 7K534. Next base: position 602 of record NZ_SMKB01000185.1, on the reverse strand, counting down.
CGACTACCCAGGGTCCGATTAAGTTCCAGAGCTTTGCTCAGATCTTGGCGCGCCGCATCGTGTTCACCTAGCTCGCATCGCACCATACCGAGCCTTCGCAATTCACCGGCTTCACCAAGCCGATCTCTGGCGCTCTGGCGGAGGGATATGTCCCGCGTCAGGAAGTCGACCGCTGCAGCATACTCTCCCGCGAGCAGGACAATCCAGTAAAACGCTGTATGGCGAGCGCGGCGAGTCCCCGGCTCAAGAAAGCCTTATCACGCACCGAGTCGTTCGCATTGACGTAGTCGCTCAGATCTATATGGTCTGCGAAACCGCTTTTCAGTGCTTCTCTGATGTGCCGCACCCACAGTTTTTCCATTGGCCCTCCGTCAACGCGGACCGTATTCCCAGCTTCGCTGAGCACCGAGGTGTAAGTACGACGACCTAGGTGATCAGGCTGTCGTACGCGTCTTCCGGTGCCCTCAGGCTCAGTGAACCCATTTCATCCCCGTGCTGCCTGGGCGACGCGGTGATTCTGCAGGGCGGCGATGGCCTTGACGATGTGGCCGGCCTTGCTCGGGCTGCAGCGCAGCTTGCGCAGGATCCGCCATGACTTGAGC
>NZ_SMKB01000184.1:0-14539 GCF_004348575.1 Actinomadura sp. 7K534 | reverse complement strand
GTTCGGGGTCGGGTGGAACTACGCGGCCGCGGCCGCCGGGACACTCGGCACGATCGCGCTGCTGACGCGGCTCCCGCCGCTGCGCCCGGAGGTGGTGAACGAGGGCGAGAACCCGCTGCGGGCCATCGGGGACGGGTTCCGCTTCGTGGTCTCGCACCGGGTCGTCGGCTCGCTCATGCTGCTCGGGACGCTGTTCATGGTCGCGGGCGGCATTCCTGTGCTGATGCCCGCGTTCGCGGCGCAGAGCCTGGACGGCGGCGCCACCACGGTCGGGCTGCTGTTCGCCGCTCCGGCGTGCGGCGCGGTGCTCGCGTCCGTCACGAGCGGGTGGGCCGGGACGGTGCGGGCGCCGGGCATGGCGCTGCTCGTCGCGTCCGTCGCCGGCTTCGCCGCGCTGGCGTGCCTGGGCCTGGCCCGGCATCCGGCGCTGGCGGTCACGATCCTGTTCGCGTACGGGTTCGTGGAGTCGGTCGAGGAGATCCTGCGGTACGGGCTGATCCAGTCCCATACGCCTGACTCCCACCTGGGGCGCGTGAACGCGCTGTGGGCCGCGCAGGAGACCGGTGGCGGCGCTATCGGGGCACTGGGGGCGGGGGCCATGGGCCGCTACCTGGCTCCGGGCGCCGCGATCGTGGTCTACGGGACGGTCAGCGCCGTGCTCGCGCTCGCGCTGGCCGTCACCCTCACCGGCCTGCGGACCGCGACGCTGCGTCCGGACCCGAAGCCGGGCTGACGACGCCGGCGCCCGCCGGGCCGGTCATGTCGTCCCCTTCCGCGCGGTCGCCGACAGCAGCCATGCGAGGTAGACGCCGCCGAGGACGCCGGTGACGATGCCGACGGGCATCGCGACCGGCAGGTGGAGCGAGACGAGGTCGGACGCGGCCAGCAGCGCGGCGCCGGTCAGCGCGGCCGGCAGCAGCTGCGCGCCGGGGCGCCGGGTCAGCCGCCTGGCGAGCTGCGGCGCGACGAGCGCGACGAACGGGACCGGCCCCACCGCGGCCGTCGCGGCGGCGACGAGGCCGACGCCGGCGGCCGTGAGCAGCGCCCGCGTCCGCTGGACGGGCACGCCGAGGGCCCGCGCGGTGTCGTCGCCCAGCTCGCCCATGCCGAGGGGGCGGGCGAGCAGCAGCGCCGCCGGGACGAGGACGGCCAGCGCGATGCCGAGCGGGACGGCCTGGCTCCAGTCCCGCCCGTTCAGGCTGCCGGTCAGCCAGAACGCGGCCTCGTACCCCTCGCGCAGCTCCGCGCGGGTGAGCAGGTAGAAGTTCGCCGCCTGCAGCATCGCCGCCGCGGCCACGCCGATGAGCACCAGCCGGACGCCGTGGACGCCGCCGCCCCTGCGGTAGGCGACCGCGTAGACGGCGAGGGCCGTCAGCACGGCGCCCGCCGCCGAGCTGGTCGTGATGGCGACGGCGCCGCCGCCGAGCACGAGGATCTGCAGCAGCGCGCCCGTCGCCGAGCCCTGCGTGAAGCCGATGATGTCGGGGCTGCCGAGCGGGTTGCGGGAGATGCTCTGGAAGATGGCGCCGCTGAGCCCGAAGGCCAGCCCGGCGAGGAGGCCGGTGACGGCCCGCGGCAGCCGCAGGGTGGTGACGATGAACTCGGTGGCGCGGTCGCCCTGCCCGAGGAGGGCGAGCAGCACGTCCCGCGGTGCGATGGGGAACTCGCCGGAGCCGACGACGAGCACGGCGGCGCCGGCCGCGACCGCCGCCAGCACCGCGCACACGGCCAGCGCCCGGGGCTCCCAGCGCACCGAGAGCGCGCCCGCCCGCAGGACCCGCGGCTTCAGGGCGGCCTTCACAGGTCGCGCGTCCTTCCCCGCCGGACCATCAGCGCGAACAGCGGCGCGCCGAGGAACGCGGTGACGATCCCGGTCTCCAGCTCGCCGGGCGTGACGACGCGGCCGATGACGTCGGCGGACAGCAGCAGGACGGGGGCGAGCAGCAGCGAGCACGGCAGCACGCGCCGCTGGTCGGGGCCGACCATGGCGCGGACGATGAACGGGACGGCCAGCCCGAGGAACAGGATCGGCCCGGCCGCGGCCGTCGCGGCGCCGCACAGCACCACGATCGCGAGGGCGCCGAGCGCGCGGGTCCGCCCGGGGCTGGAGCCGAGGGCGCGGCCCGCCTCGTCGCCCAGGGCGAGCGCGTTCAGCGGGCGGGCGAGCAGCAGCGCCAGCGCCGCCCCGGCGACGACGAACGGGAGGATGCGCACGAAGACGGAGATGTCCCGCGCGCCGACGGAGCCGACCTGCCAGAACCGGAAGCCGTTGAAGCTCTGCGGGCTGAGCAGCATCACCCCGGCCGTCAGCGCGCTGAACACGGCGTTGACCGCGGCGCCGGCGAGCACCAGCCGCCCGGGCGACGCGCCGCCCCTCCCCCGCGCCCCGATCATGTAGACCAGCGCGGCGGCGCCCGCCGCGCCGGCGAACGCCGCCCACACGTAGACGAGCGCGTCGTCCACCTGGAACGCGCCGATGACGATGACGACCGCGAGCGCCGCCCCGCCGTTCACGCCGAGCAGGCCCGGTTCGGCGAGCGGGTTGCGGGTGAGCGCCTGCATGACGGCGCCGGCGAGCCCGAGCGCCGTGCCCACCGCGATCCCGAGGAGCGTCCGGGGCAGCCGCAGCTCGTGGACGATCAGCTCGGCGCGCGAGTCGTCGTCCGGGGAGAGCACGCCGGGCAGCACCCGCCCGAGCGGGACGTCGCCGGCGCCGATCGCGAGGCTGGCGGCGATCGCCGCCAGCAGCGCGGCCGCCAGCGCGGCGAGCCACCACCGGAAGGCCCGGCGGTGGGCGCCGGGCGGCCCGTCCGCCTGCGCAGGTGAGGGCGGTGGTTTCCGCACGGGGGACAGCACGGCGTAAGGGTAGCCTAAGCTAACCGAGCCGGGCGGCGGCGGTAGGGATCACGGCGTCCCGTGGCCGGGGTGGGCGAGGAGCCACGTCCAGATCTCGGCCGGGTCCTCGGCGGTGCGCCGGGCGCCGCAGTGGCAGGTGCCGGTGAGGCGGTCCGACCCCGGCGACCACTCCACCCGCAGGCGCCCGCCGTTCACCGGGCGGGCCGGGTTCACCGGGCGAGCAGGGCTCATCGGGCGGTCTGCCGCTGCAGGATGCGGCGCGCGGCGAGGCCGCCGGTGTCGATGTTGATGGACAGCTCCTGGTAGCCCTCCGGCTCGGTGGCGATCACCTTCTCCAGGGTGTTCAGCGCCTCCACGTCCTGGAGGACGACCGTCCGGTTGCTCTCGGCGAGGAACTCCGAGACGCCCTCGTCGTCGAGGGCGAAGTCGCGGGCGACCATCCAGAAGTCGTGCGTGGTGGTCTCGGTCTCCGGCGTGATGGCGTAGACGATCTCGGCGTGGCAGGCCCTCGGGTCGTCGCCGTCCGGGCCTGGCTCGATGCCGGTCGGGGCGATGCGGCTGTGCAGGAGGTACAGGCACGGCGGGTGGTACTCGATGTCCTGCCACCGGTCGATGCGACCCTCGATGCCCGTGGACTCGCGGTAGAAGGACGGGCACTCGACGTCCTTCATGCGGCGGCTCACGTAGATGACGCCCGCGTCCTCGTCCACCTCGGTGGTGATGGGGGTCTGCGCCACCTCGGGCGTGCCGATGTAGCCCGCGTGCAGGTACGTCTCGTGGGACAGGTCGAGCAGGTTGTCGACCAGCAGTTCGTAGCGGGCGTCGAGGTGCTCCATCCCGCGGACGGTCACGTAGCCGGGCGAGTCCAGCCACGGGGCGCGCGGGACGGCCTTCGCGTCGCCCTCCCCTTCACCGATCCAGACCCAGACGAGCGAGTCCTGCTCGACGATCTGGAACGCGGGGACGCGGGCGGTGCGGGGAACGCGCGTCTGCCCCGGAACGGCGACGCACACCCCGTCGGGCGCGTAGGTGAATCCGTGGTAGCCGCAGACGATGTTGTCGCCGTCCCGGTTGCTCTCCGACAGCGGGAAGCGGCGGTGCACGCAGCGGTCGGTGAGCGCGACCGCCTCCCCCGCCCTGGTCCGGTACAGGACGAGGGGTTCGCCGCAGACGGTCCGGGCGAGGAGGCCGTCGCCCACCTCCTGGCTGTAGGCGGCCACGTACCACTGGTTGCGTGCGAAGACCATGGGGCGCTCCTCCGGAGGACGGCGGGTGGACAGGGGGTCGGTCCGACCATCCCGGCACCGCGGCGAGGCGGGCCACAGCGATTCCGTCCAACGGAAGAACCGCCCGTCAGCGGCCGTGCAGCGCGGTCTCCGGAGGGCGCAGGGCGCGGGGGGCGCCGAGCGCCCGGGAGATGCCGCGGGCGCTGGCGCGGACGACCGGTATCAGCGCCCGCGCGTCCCAGCCGTCGGACGGGACGACGATCGCGACGGCCGCGACGACGCCGTCGTCCGGGCCGAAGACGGGCGCCCCGACCGACAGCGCGAACGTCTCGACCTGGCCGTCGCTGACCGCGACGCCCGTCCGGCGGACCTCGGCGAGGACGCGCCGCAGCCGCGGCCCGGACGTGATCGTCTTGTCGGTGAAGCGGCGCAGGGGGCCCGCGATCGCGCGCTCCTGGAGGGCGGTGTCGGCGTGCGCGAGCATCGCGAGGCCGACGCCCGTCGCGTGGGCGGGCCAGCGCCCCCCGACGCGGGACAGGACGTGCACGGCGTCGCGGGCGGAGATCCGCTCGATGTAGACGACCTCCAGGCCGTCCAGGACGGCGAGGTGGACGTTCTCGTGCGTCGCCTCGTAGAGGTCCTCCAGGAACGGCATCGCGGCCTCGCGCAGCGCGAAGCCCCGGGGCGCGAGCGCGGCGACCTCGAAGAGCCGCAGCCCGATCCGGTACAGGCCGCCGCCGTCCCGTTCCAGGGCGCCCCAGCGGGTCAGCTCGCCGACCAGCCGGTGCGCGGTCGACAGCGGCAGCCCGGCGCGGCGGGCGATCTGCGTGATGTTCAGCGCGGCGCTCTCGGCGGAGAACGCCTCCAGAATGTCCAGTACGCGACTGGTGACGGTCGGGCGCCCGCCGCCCCGGGGCCCGGCGGACGCCGCCGGCTCGCGTGCCGTCATGGCATGCCGTGCTCCGCGCGCAGCCGCGCCTTGAGGATCTTGCCGGCGGCGTTGCGGGGGATCTCGCCGGCCAGCACCGCGGACTTGGGGATCTTGTAGCGGGCGAGCCGCCCGGCCAGCGCGCCGAGGACCTCGCCCGGGTCCACGTCCGCACCGGGGCGCGGGACGATGATGGCGCGGCCGACCTCGCCCCAGGTGTCGTCCGGGACGCCGATGACCGCGCAGTCCTGCACGCCGGGGTCGGCGAGGATCGCGTTCTCCACCTCGGCCGGGTACACGTTCTCGCCCCCGGAGATGATGACGTCCTTGATCCGGTCGACGATGTAGGCATAGCCGTCCTCGTCGACGCGGGCCGCGTCGCCGCTGCGGAACCAGCCGTCGGCGAGGACCGCCGCGGTCTCTTCCGGGCGGCCCCAGTAGCCGCGCATGACGTGCGGCCCCTGCACGACGACCTCACCGGTCTCGCCGGGCGCCACGTCCGCCATGCCGGGACCGACCACGCGCACGTCGCTGAAGAAGTGCGGCACGCCGGCCGAGCCGGCCTTGGACACCGCGTGCGCGGCGTCGAGGAAGAGCGTGCCCGGCGCGGCCTCGGTCATCCCGTAGCCCTGCAGGAACGTCAGGCCCCGGCTCTGGTAGGTCTCGATCAGCGACGGCGGGACCGGCGCGCCGCCGCAGGTGAGGATGCGCAGGGAGGACAGGTCCGCGCCGGCCCAGCCCGGCTCCGCGGCGACCCGCTGGAACATCGTCGGCACCCCGAACATGAACGTGACCCGGTGCTCGGCGATCATATCGAGGGTCGCGGCGGCGTCGAACTCGGCGACCAGCACGCACGTCCCGCCCTTGAGCAGCACCGGCAGCGTCAGCATGTTGAGGCCGGCGGTGTGGAACAGCGGCGCGGAGACGAGCGCCACCTCCCCCGCCACCAGATCGTGGTCGATGAGGACGTTGACCGCATTCCAGGTGATGTTGCCGTGGGTGAGCGTCGCGCCCTTGGGCCGCCCGGTCGTCCCGGACGTGTACATGATCATGCAGGGGTCGTCGAGCGCCACGGGAAGGTCGAGCGGCTCGTCCGGCGCGGCGCCGAGGAGCGCCTCGTACCTGCCCTCCCCCCGGTCGCCGACCGCGATCTCCGCGCGGGCGGACGCGTCGTCGCGGACGGCCTCCGCCAGCCCTGCGTGGGACGGCCCGTACACCAGCGCCGACGCGCCCGAGTCGGCCAGCTGGTAGGCGATCTCGGGGGCGGTGAGCCGCGTGTTGAGCGGGACGAAGACGCCGCCCGCCATGCCGGTCGCGAACAGCGTCTCCAGGAAGGACGGATGGTTGGGGCCGAGGTAGGCGACCCGGTCGCCCGGCCGGACGCCGAGGCCGCGCAGCGCGTGCGCCAGGCGTGCGACACGGCCGAGCAGGGCGGCGTAGGAGAGCGTCCGCCCCTCGTGGACCAGGGCGGCCGCCCGCGGGGTCTTGCGGGCGCGGCGGGCCGGCCAGGACCCGAGTCCTTCGTTGCGCATTCGGGCTGTCCTCTCCCGGAGGGATGGGCCTACGGGCGAAGTTAGGCGTATTCTTCACAGCGGTCAATCTTTTGCAGAAGATCTGTGCCGGGGCGCGGCGGCGGGTCCCGCCGCCGTCGTTACGCTGGCGGGATGACGGGAGCCGGAAGCGTGAACGCGGGCAGCGCGGCGGGGCCGCGGGCGGCCGGTGAGCCGTACCCGAGGCTCCGGCCGCAGTCGCTGATGCTGACCTACCTCGGCAACTACGTCCTCGGCCGCGACATCGCGGTGTTCTCCGGCAGCTTCATCACGACCTTCGCGCGGCTCGGCGTCGGCGAGCACGCCGTCCGGTCGACGCTGAGCCGCATGGTCGGCCGGGGCCTGCTCATGCGGCACCGCTCCGGCCGGCGCATGCACTTCGGGCTCACCCCCCGGTCGGAGGAGATCCTGCGGGACGGCGAGGACCGCGACTGGCGGCACGGCGTGCTCAACGACGACTGGGACGGCACCTGGACGGTGCTGGCGTTCTCCATGCCCGAGTCGTGGCAGCGCGTCCGCCACGATCTGCGCGCGCGGCTCACCTGGGCCGGGTTCGGCTCGCTCGGCAACGGCACGTGGATCGCGCCGTCCCGGGTGGACGTCCGCCCGATCGTCGCCGGGCTCGGCCTGAACGGCCACCTCAAGGTCTTCGCCGGGGCCGCCGAGCAGCCCACGGACGTGGCCGGGATGCTGCGCGAGGCGTTCGACCTGGACGGCCTCGCCGACGGGTACCGCGCGTTCCTCGGCCGCTGGGACCGCCCGGACCCGCTGCCCGGCGCCCCCGACGACCTCGCCCGGCACCTGTGGCTGACCACCGAGTGGCTGCAGCTCGTCCGCGCCGACCCCCGGCTCCCCGTCCGGCACCTGCCCGCGGACTGGCCCGCCATCCGGGCGCAGCGGGTGGTGCGGGAGCTGCGCGTCCGCTACGCGCCTTCCGCCCGGCGCCTCGCCGACGAGGCCATCGAGTTCATCCGCCTCCGCTGATCCGCCGGACGCCTCCCGCCGCCGGCCCGCATGACCCGCCCCGCCACGGGTAGGCGATCTGCCTGCGACAACGGAAGGTGATCGGCATGACCCTGGGAGCGGACGGACCGCCGGGCGCGGTCCCTCCCGAACCGCTGCGCGTCCGCAGCACCACCCGCAACTCCTGTCTCGTCGTGGAGGCCGAAGGGGAGCTCACCATCCTCACCTCGGACCAGCTGCGCGACCACGTCCTCGCCGACATGCGCCTGCTGGACGGGCCGCCGCGGGTCGTCATGGACGTCGGCGAGGTCGACTTCTGCGACTCCTCGGGCCTCAACGCGCTGATCGTCCTCTGGAAGAGCGCGCACCGGGCCGGGGGCGAGTTCGTGCTGGTGCGGCCGGAGCGGCGGTTCCGCACCATCCTCGAGCGCAGCGGCCTGGACCGCCACCTCATCGCCCATCCGACGCAGGACGAGGCGGTCGCCGCGCTGCGCGACCCCGGTCCGGGCTGACGGCCCCCGCCTTGCCGCCCGATACAGATGATGATACGAATTTTGTATTAACGTCTCACGAGGGCGAGCCGCCATGGACAGCCTCGACACCCGCACCTCCCCCGCGCCGGACACCGCGCCCGACACGGAACCGGCGGCGCGCCGCCCGGCGGGCGCGATCCCCGGGCCGTCCTCGCTCACCTGGCGCTACGCGGGCGACTGGCGCGGCGTGTTCACCAGCAGGTCGACGCTGCTGCTGCAGGTCGCGCACCCCGTCGTCGGCGCGGGCGTCGCCGACCACTCCGCCTTCGTGGAGGACCGCTGGGGGCGCCTGATGCGCACCCTGGAGTCGGCGAACGACTTCCTCGGCTACCGCGGCGAGGAGCGCGGCCGCACCGAGGCGGCCCGGCTGCGCGAGATCCACAAGGACATCAAGGGCGTCGACGCCGAAGGCCGCCGCTACCACGCGCTGAACCCCGAGGCGTACCTCTGGGTCCACGCCACGCTCTACCACGGCATGGTGCACACCCAGCGCGTGTTCGGACGCGCGCTGGAGCCCGCCAGGGAGAAGCGGCTCTTCCAAGAGTGGCGGGACCTCGCGCTCGCCCTCGGCATCACCGAGCGCCACCTGCCGGAGGACCCCGCCGCCTTCCGCGACTACTTCGGCGACATGGTCGAGAACCGCCTCGAGAACAACTCCACCGTGGAACTGCTCATCGAACTCGACCGGAGGCCGCTGCCGCCGCCCCCGAAGTGGCCCCTGCCCAGGGCCGCCTGGACGGGCATCGCGCTCCCCCCGTCCCGGGTGCTGCGGAAGACGGGCATCGCGACGCTCCCGCCCGTCCTGCGCGAGCGGTTCGGGCTGCCCTGGACGGCCGCCGACCGGGCCCGCTTCGGCATGTTCGCGCGCAGCGTGCGCGCGGCGGGCGCCGCGACGCCCGAGCGGCTGCTCTACTCCCCCATCGCCGCCCGGGCCGCGCGCCGGGCCCGCCGCGCGCCGGGCGGCTAGAGTCGGCCGCACGATGACGAGCGACGACGAGCTCCTGCGCAGCCTGCTGACGGGCGGCCCGGAGAGCGAACCCCAGACCGACCGGATCCTGGACGCCGCGCTGCGGTCGTTCGAGACCTACGGGCCCCGCCGCACCACGATGGACGACGTGGCCCGCGAGTGCGGGCTCGGCCGCGCCACCATCTACCGCCGCTTCCCCACCAAGGGCGACCTGGTCACCGGCGTCCTGCTGCGGGAGGCGCGGCGCTTCTTCGCCGAGCTGGACGAGGCCGTCGCGGCCCTGCCGACCCTGGAGGAGCGGCTGATCGAGGGCTTCGCCGTCACGCTGCGGATCAGCCGGGAGCAGCGCCTGATGACCCGCCTCATGGTCGTCGAGCCGGAGCTGTTCCTCCCGCACGCGACGGTGCGGGCCGGCCCGCTGCTGGCGGCGGCCCGCGGCTACCTCGCCGGGCGCCTGCGCACCGCCCAGCGGGCCGGCGCCGCGCCGCCGCACGTCGACCCCGAGGTCGTCGCCGAGATCCTCATCCGCCTCACCCACTCCCTCATGCTGACCCCGGACGGGCACATCCCCCTCGACGACGAGGGCGCCCGGACCTTCGCGCGCCGCTACCTGCTCCCCATCATCCGCGACGCGACCCCCTAGCCGTCGCCGCCCGGAGCAGGGGCGGGGAGGGTGATCGCCAGGGTGGTGCCCCCGCCGGGCGGGCTGTGCACGGTGACGTCGCCGCGGAGGGCGCGGACGCGGTCGGTCAGGCCGGCGAGGCCGCCGCGGGGGGACGGGACGGCGCCGCCCGCGCCGTCGTCGCGGACTTCGGCGGCGATGCGGTCCGGCCCGGGGCGGACGCTCAGCTCGATCGACCCGGCTCCCGCGTGCTTGACGGCGTTGGTGAGGGCCTCGCACAGGGCGAAGTACAGCGTCGACTCGATCTCCCGCGGGAACCGGCCGGCGGGGATGTCGAGCGAGACCGGGACGGGAGCCCTGGCGGCGACGAGCTCCATCGCGGGGGCCAGGCCGGCGTCGGCGAGGATCGCCGGATGCACGCCGCGGGCGAGGTCGTCCAGCTCGGCGACCGCCTCGGCCAGCTCGCGGCGGCAGATCCGCGCCTGCTCGCGCGCCCGCGGGTCGCCCGCCGCGGACTCCAGCTCCGCGAGCAGCCCCTCCAGCGCCCGGAGCCGCTGCTGGGCGCTGCGCTGCAGGTCGGCGGCGAGCCGCTCGCGCTCGGCCGCCTGGACGCGGACGAGCCGCTCCCGTGCCTCGCGGGCCTGTTCGAGGGTGGCCTGGGCCTCGGCCTCCAGCCGCGCGGTCTCCAGCGCGCGGCCCCCGGCGGTCAGCGCGGCCTCGACGAGCGGCTCGTGGTCGCGGAGCGCGACGTCGACGTCCACGACGGCCAGGGGCCTGCCGCCGGACGTCCTGACCTCGTGCCGCCAGCGTCCCGGTGCCTCGCCCGGCGAGGTGTCGACCCGGCGGCCGGTCACGTCGACGTAGCCGCCGCCGGCCCACAGCCACAGCTCCAGGGTGCCGTCGCGCAGGACGCTGCGCAGGGCGTCGCGGACGTTCTCCACCGAGACGGGGTCGGTGAGGCGCTGCATCCGCTCGGCGACGGTCAGCTCGGCCAGCCGGGAGCGCAGCGCCGTGCCCAGGAAGGCCAGCGGCACGGTCGTGGCGAAGACCCCCTGGACGAGGTAGACGCCCATGACGTCCTCCAGCGCCACGCCGTGGTCGATGAGCGTCCCCTGGACGGCCAGGGCGCCGCTGACGCCGACCGTCACGGTCACCGCGACCGGGACGGTGAGCGCGCGGTCCAGCGGCCCGATCCGCGGCAGCCGCGCCACCAGGATGACCACCAGCACGCCCGCCAGCCCGGCCGCCACGGCCGTCAGCCCGCGCTGGACCGCCTGGAACGCCGCGAAGTCGGGCGCCACCGACGGCCAGGCCACCGCCGCGGCGAACCCGTTCCATTCGGGACGCGAGAAGGCGCACAGCAGGGCCTGGCCGCCGACCATGACCACGACGGCCGAGCCCGTCCACGCCCGGGCGGCGAACCCCTCCAGGCGCCCGCCCGGGTACATCAGGACGCCGACCCCTATCGCGGTGAAGAACACCGACTGGGCGAACACCGACACGACCGGGCCGACGCCGGCGTCCCAGGCCGCCGACCAGGTGACCGCCCACGCCGCCGCGGCGGCGATGAACGCCGCGCCCGTCCGGCGGCCGAGCCTTCCGGCGGCCAGCAGCCCGCCCGCGATCGCGAACCCGCCGCAGCAGGCGAGCGTCACCGCGGCGGCCGCGGGCGCCCCGCGCCAGTACGGCCAGCCGCACACCAGCGCGCCCGCCGCCACGGCCGCGCCGGCGAGCACGGCGCGGCGGACCCGCGCGCCGAGCCAGAGGGGCGGCCGCCAGGGAACGGGCCTCACCGCGGTCCCTTCGTGTCGTCCTGGGCAGGGCGTGCCGTGCCGGTCCTCCGGGCCGGTCCTCGGTGCCGGGCCGATCTTCCGTGCCGTCCCGGGCGGGCTCCGTGGTTTCCCCGGATGTGCGCGGCGCGGCCGGGCCGGGAGCATGGGCCTATGCCGGGCGCGGCCCCGGGCAGGGCGGGCCCGGGACGCGTCCCGGCGGCACGCGGGACCGCCCACCGGACCGCTGACGCGGTCCGACCGGCACGGTCAGTGTTCCGCACCCGGAGCGCCGGGCGGGAGGGCCCGTTACCCGATTGATGCCCGCGGGCTCAGCGCGCGTCCGCGGCGCGCAGCCAGGTGAGGACGGCGAGCACCCGCTTGTTGCTGTCCTGCGGCCCCGGCGGCCCGCCCGACGAGACGATCTTCAGCTTGGTGAAGATGGCCCGGACGTGGTCCTCGACGGTGCGGGCGGACAGGTGCAGCCGCTTGCCGATCCCCGCGTTGGAGTGCCCCTCGGCCATCAGCGCCAGCACCTCCCGCTCGCGCTCGGACAGCCGGGCCAGCTCGTGCTCCCGGTGCCGGGCCTCGACGAGCCTGCTCACGACGTCCGGGTCGATGACGACCTCGCCGCGCATGACCCGCTCCAGCGCGGACCGCAGGTTCTCCACGTCGGTGACGTGGTCCTTCAGCAGGTACCCGACGCCGCGCGGCTGGTCGCGGAACAGCTCCATCGCCTGCGGCGTCTCGTTGTAGGCCGACAGGACGAGCACGCCGGTGCCCGGGTGCCGGTCGAGGAGGCGCCGCGCGGCGACGACGCCCTCGTTGGTGTAGGTCGGCGGCATGTGCAGGTCGACGATCGCCACGTCGGGCGGGTCGCCCGCGACGCGGGTGACGAGCTCGTCGCCGGAGGCGGCGGACACGACGACCTCGATGCCGACCGTGGTGAGCAGGGTGACCAGGGCCTGCCGGAAGATCCCGCTGTCCTCGGCCACGGCTACTCGCATGGCAGGTCCATCCTCACCGTCGTGCCCCGCCCGGGGCCGCCGTCGAATTCCACGTGCCCGCGCAGCGCCCGGAGCCGGCCGGACAGCCCCGGCAGGTCGGCGGGGCCGGCGGCCGGGCCGCCCGCGCCGTCGCAGCTCACCTCCGCGACCAGCCGCCCGCCCTCGGCGCCGACGCGCACCAGCACCTCGGACGCACGCGCGCGCTCGACAGCGTACGACAGCGCCTCGCAAAGCGCAGAGTAAAGCGTGGACTCGACCTCGCGGGAGAACCGGCGGCCGGTGACGTCGAGCTTCACGCGGGTGCCGAGCCGTTCGGCGACGACCTCCAGCGCGGGGCCGAGGCCGTCCTGACCGAGCAGCGCCGGCTGCACCTCGCGGGCCAGCGCCCGCAGCTCGCCGAGCGCCTCCACCAGCTCCGCGCGGCAGGTCCGGGCGTGCTCCTTGACAACGGGGTCGTCGGTCACGGCCTCCAGCGTGCCGAGCATCGCGCCGAGCGCCAGGAGCCGCTGCTGGGCGCCGTCGTGCAGGTCCCGGGCGAGGCGCTCGCGCTCCACGGTCTCGGCGCGGACGAGCCTGCGGTAGGCGGAGCGGACCTGCTCCAGCCCCGCGTGCACGCTGGCCTGCAGCCGCGCGGTCTCCAGCGCCCGGCCGCCCGCGACCAGCGCGGCCTCGACCAGGGACTCGTGGTAGCGGAGCGCGCCGCCGAGCTCCACGACGGCGAGCCTGTCCCCCGAGGCGCTGACCACCCGGTGCCGCCAGCGTCCCGCCTCGCCGTCCGGGTCGGCGTCCGGGTCGCCGTCCGGGTCGGCGTCCGGGTCGATGTCGACGGGACGCCCGCGGGTGTCGACGTAGGTCTCCTCCATCGGCGCCCAGAACCACAACTCCAGCGTCGGGTCGTGCAGGACGTCGCGCAGCGCGTCGCGGACCCGCTCGACCGACACCGGCGCGGTCAGCCGCAGCATCCGGCCCGCGACGGTCAGCTCGCCGATGCGCAGGCGCAGCCCGGACGCCAGCAGTGTCAGCGGCACGAGGACGACGACCGCGCCCTGGACCACGTAGACCTGGAGGAGGTCGTCCAGCGGGATCGACGCCTCCATGATCGGCTTCTGGGTCACCGCGGCGGAGATGCCGACGAACGCCAGCGCGGCGGTCACCGGGAGGGTGAGCAGGCGCCGCAGCCGTCCCATCCGCGGCAGCCGCAGGAGCAGCACGACGGCGAACGACAAGGCCAGCAGGAGGTACAGCACCGCGGAGACCTGGAGCACGGTCTGGAACAGCTCGAAGTCGGGGAACGGCGCGGGCCACCACACCGACTCGCCGCGGAACGCGGCCCACTCCGGTTCGGACGTCACCCACAGCGCCGTCGGGCAGACCACCAGGATCACGCCGGCCGCGGCCGTCCAGATCCGGTCGGCCGGGTACTCCAGCCGCCCGCTCGGGTACATCAGGACGCCGACGCCCAGCGCGAGGTAGAACTCGGCCTGCGCGTACGGCGACACGATCGGGCCGATGCCCGCGTCCCAGCTCGCCGCCCAGTTGGCCGCCCAGCACACCGACGCGGTCAGGAACAGCAGCCCGGTGCGCCGGGTCCGCCCGCCCGTCGCGAGCAGGACGCCCACCACCGCGAGCCCGGCACAGCTCACCAGCGTGATCGCCGCGGCCCCCGGATGGTCACGCCAGTACGGCCAGCCGGCGACGAGCGCCAGCCCCGCCACCGCGAGCCCGGCGGCGAGGGCGCGCCTCGTCTCCGCGCCGAACCACGCCGGCGACCTGCGTCTCCGGGGGGCGGAAATCACCACGACCACCCTCTCCATGCTCGGACCTGCGGACACGTCCTGCCACCGGAAACCCACGGTGCGGCGGTCCGTGGTTTCCCGGGGCCGGCACGGCCGCGCGGACGGCGGAACCGGCCGCACGGGCAGTTTCCCCGACCGTCCCGCCCGACCACGTGGGCGTTATCCGATCGATGCGGGACTTCCCCTTGCCCGAACGGAATTCACATTGCCGGGAAACGCTCCCGGGAAACCCCGGGACCGTATCCGGGCTCACCTGGATTGCCGATTCGATTCACGAATGCAAGGATCGTTTTCGCTCGGCAGGGGCGCAAGGGGGGAAAGG
>NZ_SMKB01000183.1:0-14581 GCF_004348575.1 Actinomadura sp. 7K534 | reverse complement strand
GTCCATGACGAGGTGCCGCAGGAGTTCCTCATAAGCGAGGGATCATGATGTCGTCCGTGCACGGCGACGCACCCCTGCCCGACGGGAGTGACGGTCGTTGACCGTTGAGACGCGGCTCGGCGGGAGTGATGCGGTGACCGGTGTCAGGTGGCTCATCGACGGGAGTGATGGCCGGTGACTGGTGACACGGCGGTCATCATCCCGGCCGCCGACGAAGCCGACCGCATCGCGGCCACCGTCAAGGCCGCGCACGAACTTCCCGGCGCCGACCTGGTCGTGGTCGTCGACGACGGCTCGTCCGACGGCACCGGGCGGGTGGCCCGCGAGGCCGGGGCGAGGGTCGTCCGGCACAGCCGCAACCGCGGCAAGGGCGCCGCGATGGAGAGCGGCGCCGAGGCCGTCCGGCTCCTCGACGACGGCCGCGAGCAGCCCCGCCACCTGCTGTTCCTCGACGCCGACCTCGCCGAGACCGCCCGGGACGCCGCGCCGCTGACCGAGCCGGTGCGGTCCGGCGAAGCCGACATGACGATCGCCGTGTTCACCACGACGGTGAAGCTCGGCGGGCACGGCTTCGTCGTCCGGCTGTCCCGCGACGGGATCCGCCGCGCCACCGGCTGGGAGGCCACCGCGCCCCTCAACGGGCAGCGCTGCCTGACCCGCGCCGCGTTCGACGCCGCGCTGCCCCTCGCCGCCGGCTTCGGCGTGGAGACGGCGCTCACCATCGACCTGCTGCGCGAGGGCTTCCGGGTGCGGGAGGTCGAGGTCCCGCTCGCGCACCGCGCCACCGGGACCGACCTGCGCGCCCAGCTGCACCGCGCCCGGCAGTTCCGGGACGTGGCGCGCGCCCTCGCCGTGCGCGAACCCGCGGTGACCCGCCGCATAGACCGCCTGCGCGGCAACCGCCGGTGACCCGTCTCGGGACGGGCGGGCTGTGCGGCATCGGCCTCAGCCTCGGGTGCTTCCTCGCCACCGCGCTGCTGGGCCCGTCCGTCTTCCAGCCCGAGCTGGAGGGAGCCGCCGCCGAGCCGCCGTACTCGCTGGTCGCCCACCCGTCGCCGTACCTGGTGATCGGCCTCGTCGCCGCGGGCGTGTTGGCCGGGGCTGCGGGGCTGGGGCTGTGCCTCGCCGCCGTCCGGAAAGGGTGGCGCGTCCGGGCGTTCCCGCTGGCCATGGCGGGGCTGCTGGCGGCCGTCGCGTTCATGATGATGCCGCCGGTCGGGTCCACCGACCACCTGAACTACGCCTCCTATGGGCGGATGGCGGCGACGGGCCACGACCCCTACGACACCAGCGCGGCCGAGCTGGCGCACGACCCCGTCGCCGGGGCGCCCGAGGAGTGGCGCACGACCCCGTCGGTGTACGGGCCGATCGCCACGGGCGAGCAGGCGCTCGCCGCCTGGATCGGCGGCGGCTCGGTGCGGCTCACCGTCTTCGTCCTGTCGGTCGCCAACACGCTCGCGTTCGCGCTGACCGCGCTGATCCTCTATCGGACGGCGGGCACCGCCGAACGGCGGCTCCGCACGGCGCTGCTGTGGACGTGCAACCCGCTCGTGCTGTTCCACCTGATCGGCGGCGCGCACAACGATGTCCTCGCGATCGCGCCGATGGTGGCGGCGCTCGCCCTCTTCGGCGCCCGCACCCGCTGGTTGCGCGCCGGATGGGTGCGGGCGCTCGCCGCGGGCGCCCTCGCCGGGGTCGGCGCGGCGGTCAAGCTGCCCGCCGCGCTCGTCGCCGGCGGCCCCGCCTGGGCGCTGCTCCGCGGGACGCGGCCGGGCCGGGTGCGGCGCTCCATCGCCGGCCTCGCGGCCCTCGCGGGCGGTGCCGGCGCGGTCGCGGCGCTGTCGTACCTCCTCGCCGGACCGCACGCCCTCGACCAGGTCCGCGAGGCGAGCGGCATGGTCTCGTTCGCCACCCCCTGGCATCTGCTGGACGAGTGGTTCGGCCGCGGCGCGCGCCGCGACGTCATCAAGGCGGGCGCGCTGCTGCTGGGGCTCGTGCTGTTCGTGCTGCTCGCCCGCACGCTCCCGCGCGAGGACGTCCCGCCCGGGGGATCCGTCGCGGAGGACGCGCCGGACGGGGAGCACCGCCGCATCGCCGCGGCGTTCGTCCTCGCGTGGCTGTTCGCCGCCCCGTACGCGCTGCCCTGGTACGACGGGTTCGGCTGGGCGCTGCTCGCCCTGCTGCCCTGGACGCGCGTCGACTGGATCCTGCTCGCCCACACCGCCGCGCTCAGCCTCGCCTACCTCCCGGCGCGCGCGCCCGCCCGGATCAGCCTGCCGGACGACCTGTCCTGGCTGTTCACCTTCGTTCGGCCGAAGGTGATTCCGTGGACGCTGGTCGCGATCCTGGCGATTCTGGTGGTGCAGAGTCTTCGTTTCTCAGGTCGATCTCCAGCGACCGCACGCCGGCCGCGAGCATCAGCGGGGTCGCCAGGCTGAGCGAGACCGACAGGATCACCACGCCGGAGTCGTTCACCAGCATGCCGATGACGCCGACCGTCAGCGCGGAGATCAGCGCGGGACGCATCGTCACGCTGTGCTCGTAGGCGCGCTGCAGCAGCGACACCCGCCACCGCGTCGGCCGCGCCAGCACGAAGAACAGGAACACGACCGCCGCGGCGATCGCCAGCGTGTACGGCCAGTACCCGAGGCTGTTCACCATGGCGTCGAACTTGCGGGTGACGACGCCCCACGCCTCGCCGTCCATGAGGTCGCGCCAGAACCGGCCGAGGTGCGTCGGGTTCTCGCTCCGCGAGTTCAGGTAGGAGATGAACAGCACCAGCGCCGCGCCGGCCAGCGCGAACGGCACGAGCGTGACCGGGGAGACGCGCCGCCCGGTGACCATCAGGCCGAGGACGGCGAACGCCGGGACCATCGCCAGTACGCCGCCGAAGTCGCTGCCCCACGCGGGGAGCCCGTCCACCGCGACGGCGAACGCCCCGATCACCACGACGATCCCCAGCGCGAGCCACTTGCGCCCGGCGCGCAGCGGGTACTCCGACAGCCACGCCGCCGTCAGGATCGCCGCGACGGCGAACAGCGAGAACGCCTGGTTGCCGAACCCGTAGAAGCGTCCGGCGATGAGCGCCGTGTACCCCATGAGCGTGTTGAGCTGGAGGTTCGACCCGGTCATGACGTCCAGCGCGAGGACGGACGCGGTGATGCCGGTGATCACCAGGCCGGGCGCGAACAGCGACCGGCGCCACGGCCCGGCCAGCGCCAGCCCGGTCAGCAGCCCGGCGAAGCCGAGCACGGTGCAGATCAGGACCGGGGTCGGATGCTCGGCCCGCCACCACGGCAGCAGCCCGGCGAGGAACGACGCGCCCGGCGCCGCTCCCCCGAGCAGCGCGATCACGCGGGTGCCGCCGAGTATCCGGGCCCGCGAGCTGCGGTCGCCGCCGAGCCGCCGCAGCGCGAGCGCCGCGATGCCGTAGAGAACGAGCTGCGTCGCGAAGAGCACCCAGTAGAACGACGTCTGGACGGCCCGGGTCCCCTGCGCGGCGACGTCCTGGTCCTCAAGGGCCTCGACGCGTTCGAGGGTGGTGCCGTCCGACGGCTCCGGCCGCCAGACCGACCCGACGGCCTGCTTCGGCTGCGGCAGCCCGAGCAGCTTCAGCGTCGTCGCGGTGACGTCGGTGAGCGTGACCAGGCCGTCCTGCCGGGTGGCGCCGGACGTCATGTAGCCGGGCTCGTAGGCCGTGCCGCCGGCCGCCCCGCCCTTGGCGATCGCGACGCGCAGGTGGGGGTCGACGCCGATGTCGGACAGCCCGGCCAGCAGGACCGTCGTCCCTTCCGGGAGCCCGGTCATCACCTGCCCGACCCGGCGGTCCGCGGCGGCCGCGGCCTCGGCCCGCGTGGTCTCCGACAGCGGGACCTGCGCGCCCTCGTGGTCGACGCCTGCGTCGATGTAGGCGCGGAACAGGTCGTCGACCTCGACCGCCGCGAGCGGGCAGGCCGCCCAGTCGGCGGCGGTCACCCGGTCGGGGGACGGGACGTAGCGGTCGACCCGCCCGCCGCCGTTGCCGAGCCCGAACACCGCGCCGGGCCCGACCGCCAGCGTGCAGCCGCCCGCCTTCTGGACCGCGTCGCCGAGCAGCCCGATCTGCGCGTGGTAGTTGGTGTCGGCGTTGTCGCTCTTGATCGCGGGCCAGCCGGGCGCGACGGCGCCGCCCTCCGGCACCGGGCCCGCGGGGGAGTCCTGCCCGGCCAGGATCGGCGTGGCCGGGAGCGCGCAGTCGCCGTGCGGCAGCCGGGCCCGCTGGCCCGCCGACACCGTCAGCCAGGCGTCCGTCGGGCACGTGGCGACCCGCGTCGTGCGGACGCTGAGGCTCGCCGCGGAGCCCTGCCCGGTCAGCCCCCACAGCGCGGGCGTCTTCTCCTCGCCGATGTCGCTCCACAGCAGCCCGGGCACGCCGATGATCACGACGCGGCCGTCGATCGCGGCGGAGCCCCGCTGGGAAGCGCTCTCCGGAGCCGCGGCCTGGGCGTGCACCGGGAACAGCCCGGAAAGACCCGTCAGCACCGCGACGAGGGTCGCGAGGAACATGGCGATCTTTGCTCCCCGCGAAGTCATGGCGCACAGGTTACAAGAGCCATACCAACGCCGTGTGGCCATATCCTGCGGCTGTGGACGGTCCCGAGGCGCAGGTTGTGAGCGAGGCCCGCGACGAGGCCCGTGCCGGGGACGAGCCCGTCCCGGCCGCCGGACGGCGGTGGCCGCGGGCCGATCTGCTGATCCTCCTGGCGGGCGTCGTCGTCGCGGTGGCCGCGGTGACGCCCGTCGTCGTCCGCTGGCTCGGCAACCCGCCCGACCAGCGGCTCGTCGACCTCGAGGTCTACCGGGACGGCGGACGCGCCATCCTGCGCGGCGCCCCGCTCTACGACGTGCTGACGCAACCGCCGCAGCTGCTGCCGTTCACCTACCCGCCGTTCGCCGCGGTGCTCGCCGTCCCGTTCACCCTGCTGTCCTGGCCCGTCGCCCAGGCGGTGTGGACGGCCCTCATCTACGCGGCGCTGGTCGTCACGGTCTGCTACGCCTTCCGCGACCTCATCCGCCGGTTCGGCCGCTGGGCGCCGCTGGCGGCCGGCGTGCTCGTCGCGGCGATGACGTGGCTCGAACCCGTCCGGGACCAGTTCCGCTTCGGCCAGGTCGGGCTGTTCCTCCTCGCCATGTGCCTGGCCGACTGCTGCGCCCGCACCGCCCGGTGGCCGCGCGGGATGCTCGTCGGCCTCGCCGTCGCGATCAAGCTGGTGCCGGGCGTCTTCCTCATCTGGTTCCTGATCACCGGGCGGCGGGAGGCGCTGGGCAACGCGGTGCTCACCGCGGCGGCCGCCACCCTCGCCGGGTTCGCGCTGCTGCCGTCCGACTCGGCCGACTACTGGTTCGGCGCGCTGCTCCAGGGCGGCGACCGCACCGGCGCGGTCGACGGCACCACCAACCAGGCCGTGCACGGGATCGTCGCGCGGATCTTCGACGAGGGTCCCGTCCGCACGCTCGTGTGGGTCGTCCTCGCCGCGGCCGTCGCGTACTACGGGTTCCGCTGGGCCCGCCGGTCGTCCCAGGTCGCCGCGCTGCTGACCGGGCCGGACGCCACGAGCCTGCTCCTCGGGTCCGTCGCGATCGTCGGGCTGCTGTCGGTCGCGCTGTCCCCGGTGGGCTGGATCCACCACCTCGTCTGGATGATCGCGGTGATCGCGGCTTTGGCCGGTGATGGCCGGGACACGCGAAGATGTCTGTTCGCGCTCGCGCTCTGGCTGCTCTTCCTGTTCCCGATCCCGTGGTGGGCGCGGGCCATGATCGGCCCGGAGCACTCCCCGGTCTCGGTTTTCACGGGCGAGGTGCTCCGCGACACGTTCGGCGCCGCGGCCCTCGCGTCGGTCGTGCTGCTCGGCCACTGGCTCGTGAAACGTCTCGATCCGCGAGTAGATCACGAGGATCCTTCGCGGCGGGAGGTCAGGGTGGGTACGCTCAGCCCGTGATGCTTGTCGCGGTGGCCGTCGCCGGCCTGGTCGCGGGTGTTGCGGGCCTGTCCATCGCGGTGGTCGCCCACAACCGGGTGAACCAGGTCGTCGGCGAGTGCGGGGAAATGCTGAGGCGCCAGCTTCAGGTCGCCAGCGGTTCGGTGGACGAGCGCGCCCTGCGCGACCTCGCCATCGTCCATTACGACGCCCTCAAGGAGATGTCCGGGCACCGCTCCTTCTCGCTCGCGTTGATCAACGCGGTGGGGGACGGGGTCGTGGTCAGCTCCATCAACGGGCGGACGGAGACGCGTACCTACGCGAAGGCGGTCCAGGGCGGGCACGCCGTCGAGATGCTCTCCCCCGAGGAGAACCAGGTGCTGCGGGCGGCGCGGCTCGGCAAGGGGCCCATCGTGTCGATGGACGACCCGCTCGCCGACTTCGGCAGCGGCGACCGCACCCCCAGCGCCCGCGCCTGACGGCCCCGCGGCCACGCCCAGCGGTCGTCGGCGGGCGGTCTTTACCGGGCGGGCGGTAAACTCGGCGTTCTCACCTCGCTTCTCGCCGAGGCGCTTCCCACTCACCAGTAACACGCACCCGGGGGACCCGTGACCGCAGACGACAGGCCAGCGCGCTACGCCTACCTGGGTCCGCGGGGCACCTTCACCGAGGCCGCGCTGCTGACCCTCCCGGGCGCGGCCGAGGCCGAGCACGTCCCGTACGCGACCGTCCCCGCCGTCCTGGAGGCGCTCCGCCGCGGCGAGGCCGACACCGCCGTCGTGGCGCTGGAGAACTCCGTCGAGGGCTCCGTCCCCACCACGCTGGACGAGCTGGCCACCGGCGAACCCCTGCAGATCGTCGGCGAGATCCACCTTCCGGTCTCGTTCGCGCTCCTCGTCCGCCCGGGCACCGCGATGGACGACATCAAGACCGTCGCGTCCCACCCGATCGCGCAGCCGCAGTGCCGCCGCTGGCTGCTCGACAACGTCCCGCACGCCGAGTGGCGCGCCGCCACGTCCAACGCCGAGGCCGCCCAGCACGTCGCCGACGGCCACTACGACGCGGCACTCGCCGGCTCGTTCGCCGCCGCCCGCTACGGCCTGGCCGTCCTCGCCGAGGACATCCACGACGTCGCCGACGCGGTCACCCGCTTCGTCGTCCTGCAGCGCCCCTGCACCCCGCCCGCGCCGTCCGGCACGGACAAGACGACCGTCGCCGCGTTCATCGGCGAGGACCACCCGGGCGCCCTGCTGGAGATCCTCACCGAGTTCTCCGTGCGGGGCATCAACCTCACCCTGATCCAGTCGCGCCCGACCGGCGCCGGCCTCGGCTCCTACCTGTTCTGGATGGACTTCGAGGGCCACGTCGCCGACGCCCGCGTGGGCGAGGCCCTGATGGGCCTGCGCCGCGTCTGCTCCGACGTGCGCTTCGTCGGCTCCTACCACCGCGCCGACCGGGTCCAGCCGGAAATCCGCCGCGGCACCCACGACGACGACTTCGCCCAGGCCGCCACCTGGCTGGAGAGCATCCGCACCGGCCGGGGCTGAGCTCGCCCGGAAATCAACCGGGGCCGGGACGTGTTGTAGAAGGTTCAACCGTTCCGAGAGAGGTGCCCTCCCATGCGCGTCGAGATCTGGTCCGATGTCATCTGCCCTTGGTGCTACATCGGGAAGCGGCATTTCGAGCACGCGCTGGAGAAGTTCGAGCACCGCGACCAGGTCGAAGTGGTGTACCGCGCGTTCCAACTCGACCCGTCGTTCCCCAAGGGCGAGACCGTCGACGTCGCCGACATGCTGGCCGGCAAGTACGGCATGTCGCGCGAGCAGGCCGTCGAGATGAACCGCCAGATGGAGGAGCGCGCCGCCGGAGTGGGCCTGGAATACCACCTGGAGGACGGCCGGGCGGGCAACACCGCCGACGCGCACCGACTCGTCCATCTGGCGGCGGAACACGGTGTGCAGGACGAGGTCGTGGAGGCCCTCTACAAGGCGCATTTCACCGACCGGCGCTCGGTGTTCGACCGCGACTCACTGGTGAAGGTCACCGAGGAGGCGGGCCTGGACGCCGACGCCGCACGCGAGGCCCTCACGTCCGGGAAGTTCACCGCCGAAGTGGAGGCCGACCAGCGCGAGGCCCGCGAACTCGGCGCGACGGGCGTCCCGTTCTTCGTCGTCGACGGCCGCTACGGCGTCTCCGGTGCCCAGCCGGCCGAAACGTTCACGCAGGTCCTCGACCGCGCCTGGGCGGACGCGCGTCCCAAGCTCACCACGATCGGCGACGACACCGGCACCTGCACGGACGACGGATGCGCCGTCCCCAACAACACCCCCTGACCGGCCTCGGGAGGCCGGCGAGGTCTCCGGCGACCGGGATGTGACCACCTGGTCGGGGTGGCGGTAAACCGATGGTCGATCTCGGGCGTCAACTCCACAACACCCCCAAGTGGAGAGGCCCTCCATTGCGCTCCTCGTCGGCCCTCTTGGTCTCCGCCGCCGTCGTGGCGACGGCCCTGTACGTCCCCGCGACCGCCCACGCGAACACGGCGCTGCTGCCCGGCGGCCATGCGACGGCGGGCGCCGCGGAGGTCCGGAAGGCCGCGCGGTTCGTCGGCTTCGACGCAGGCCCAGAGCCGAGCTGGTACGACGGCTGGAGGCGACTCAGCGGGCGCCTGGTGGCCGATGTCGACGGGGTCACCTACGGACTGGCCGGTGTGCGCGTGTTCGTGGAGTTCTCCACGAACGGCACGGACTGGACGCGTGTGACGTCTCAGACGACCTCTGCCGACGGGACGTTCGACATGACAACGGTCGGGACGGAGGACGGCTACTGGCGCGCCCAATACCCGGGCAACAACGAGTACACGCCGGCCGTGAGCGGTTCCGACTATGTCGATGTCAAGTACCGGACAGCCATCCAGTACTTCAACGTCTCGCCGGAGCCGGTGATGAAGGGGGCGTACGTCACGGTCACGGGGAACCTGTCCCGCTACATGCCCGAGGGGAAGCCGGGGTCAGGCGCGAACATCCACATCTACTTCCAGCCGAGCGGGTCGTCTGCGTGGACGAAGATGGGTGTGACGAAAACGGCGAGCAACGGGAACTTCAGTAAGAAGTTCCAGGCGTCCAAGGACGGGACGTGGCTGGCGAGGTACTGGGGCAATGCCACCTACGCCGGCTCCAATCTTCCGACCGACTACGTCGATGTCGGGTACCGGACCCACATCCACTCCTACAACGCCTCACCGGAGCCGGTGAAGAAGGGCGCGTACATCACGGTCAAGGGCCTGCTGTACCGCTACATGCCCGCCGGCAAGCCGGGGCCCGGCGCGAACATCCACATCTACTTCAGGCCCAAGGGGTCGTCGACCTGGACGAAGATGGCCATCACGAAGACCGCGACGAACGGCTGGTTCAACAGGAAGTTCAAGGCGTCGCAGGACGGTACCTGGCTCGCCAGGTACTGGGGCAGCAGCACCTACGTCGGCTCCAACCAGCCGGCCGACTACGTGGACGTGCGCTGACGTAGGGTGCGTGGGTGGTCCAAGACTTCGACGCCTACGAGCGGGAACTGTGGGACGGGCGCGCCGACGCGTACGAGAAGGGCTTCGCCCGGCTCACCCACTACATGATCGATCCGCTGCTGGACGCCGCCGGCGTCGCCGAGGGGACGCGGTTCCTCGACGTCGGGACGGGGCCCGGCTTCGTGTCGCGGGAGGCGGTCCGGCGCGGTGCCGACGTGTCGGCGATGGACGCCGAGCCGGGCATGGCCGAGGCGGCCCGCCGCAACGTCCCCGGCCTGGACGTGCGCGTCGCGGTGCTGCCCGAGGTGCCGTTCGCGGACGGGGAGTTCGGCGCGGTCGCGGGCAACTTCGTCATCAACCACGTCGGTGACCCGGCCGTCGCGCTCGCGGAGCTGCGGCGCGTGCTGCGGCCGGGCGGGCGGCTGGCGCTGAGCTGCTGGGTGATGCCGGGCAGCGGGGCCCTCGCGATCGTCCGGGAGGCGATCGCGGAGGCGGGCGTGCCGTGGCCCGACGACATCCCCGAGCCGCCGTTCATGGAGTACGGCGAGCCGGCGGCGTTCCGGCGGCTGGTGACGGAGGCCGGGTTCGGCGAGGTCGCCGTCGAGGAGGTGACGTGGGAGCACGTCACCGACGCCGAGCGGTGGTGGGAGCTGGGCGCCCTGGCCAGGATCGGCACCAACGGCGTCATCGTCGGGCGGCAGGACGCGCCGACCGTCGCGCGGATCAAGGACGCCTACGACCGCATCGTGGCCCGGCACGCGGTGCGGGACGGCTCGCCGGACGGACGCGTCGCGCTGCCGGCGCACGCGCTTCTCGCGAGCGGAGTCCGCTGACACCGGCGATACTCGCGCGCACGGGCCCGGCCGGGCCGGTAGCCTCGGGTCTGTGATCGACCTGCGAGCTCTTCGAGAGGATCCCGAGCGGCTGCGCGCTTCGCAGCGCGCCCGCGGCGAGGACGAGACCGTCGTCGACCGGCTGCTGGACGTGGACGGGCGGCGCCGCTCTGCGCTGACGTCGTTCGAGCAGCTCAGGGCGGTGCAGAAGAGTTTCGGCAAGTCGGTGTCCAAGGCGAAGGGCGACGAGCGGCAGGAGCTGCTGTCCCGCGCCAAGGAGCTGGCGCAGGAGGTCAAGGAGCGCGAGGCGGAGGCCGACCGGCTCGGCGAGGAGCTCGACGCGCTGCTGAAGAGCGTCCCGAACCTCATCGAGGACGGCGCCCCGCCCGGCGGCGAGCAGGACTTCGTCGTCCTGGAGCACGTCGGCGAGCCGCCCGTGTTCGACTTCGAGCCCAAGGACCACCTGGAGCTGGGGGAGAGCCTCGGCGCGATCGACATGGAGCGCGGCGCGAAGGTGTCGGGCGCGCGGTTCTACTACCTGACCGGCGTGGGCGCGCGGCTCCAGTACGCGCTGCTCAACCTCGCCATGGAGCAGGCCGTCGCGGCCGGGTTCGTGCCGATGTACCCGCCGGTCCTGGTGAAGCCGGAGGCGATGGAGGGCACCGGCTTCCTCGGCGCGCACGCCGCCGAGGTGTACCACCTCCCGCAGGACGAGCTGTACCTGGTCGGGACGTCGGAGGTGCCGCTCGCCGCGTACCACATGAACGAGATCATCGACGCCCTCCCGCGGCGGTACGCGGCGTGGTCGTCGTGCTTCCGCCGCGAGGCCGGCTCGTACGGCAAGGACACCCGCGGCATCATCCGCGTCCACCAGTTCGACAAGGTGGAGATGTTCTCCTACTGCGACCCGGCCGACGCGCACGAGGAGCACCTGCGGCTGCTGGAGTGGGAGAAGGAGATGCTCGCCAAGGTCGAGATCCCGTACCGGGTGATCGACGTCGCGGCGGGCGACCTCGGCTCCAGCGCGGCCCGCAAGTACGACTGCGAGGCGTGGGTGCCGACGCAGAACACCTACCGCGAGGTCACCTCGACGTCGAACTGCACCGAGTTCCAGGCGCGGCGCCTCGCCGTGCGGTTCAAGGACGCCGACGGCCGGAACCAGCCGGTCGCGACCCTGAACGGGACGCTGGCGACCACCCGGTGGATGGTCGCGATCCTGGAGAACCACCAGCGGGCGGACGGCACGGTCCGCGTGCCCGAGGCGCTGCGGAAGTTCCTCGGCCAGGACGTCCTGGAGCCGGTGAAGCGCTGACACCCGGCGGGGGTTTGTCCCGGACGTGGCTTATGGTGTGTCCCATCTGCCCTGGAAGGTGACATGACCCATCTCTCGCCGCGCGTGGTCGCCACTGACCTCGACGGGACGATCGTGCGCTCCGACGGGACCATCTCCGACCGCACCGTCGCCGCCCTGGCCCGTGTCGAGCGGGCCGGGGCGATGCTAGTCATGGTGACCGGGCGGCCGCCGCGCTGGATGAAGGAGATCGCCACGGCCGTCGACCACCACGGCGTCGCGATCTGCGCGAACGGCGCGGTGCTGTACGACCTGCACACCGAGACCGTGCTGCAGACCATGGAGATCCCGCCGCCGGTGATCGCGGAGGCGGTGGGGCGGCTCCGCGCGGTCGCGCCGGAGCTGCGGTTCGCCGTGGAGCACCCGGACGGCTTCGTCTTCGAGAAGAGCTACCTGCTCGGCCGCTGGGACGCGGCGGCCCTCGGCGGCCGGCCGGTGGACTTCGAGGACCTCGTCGACCGCAGCGGGACGAAGTTGCTCGCGTTCCACCCCGAGGCCGACCCCGACGTGCTCTCGGCGAAGGCGATGGAGGCCGTCGGCGACCTCGTCACCGTCACCCACTCGTCGGGGCGGGGCCTGCTGGAGATGAGCGCGCACGGCGTCACGAAGGCCAGCGCCCTCGCCGCCCTGTGCACCGAGCACGGCCTCACCTCCGACGCCGTCGTCGCCTTCGGCGACATGCCGAACGACCTGCCGATGCTCACCTGGGCGGGCACCTCGTACGGGGTCGCGAACGCGCACCCGCTCGTGCTCGCCGCCGTCACGCACAAGACGTCGCGCAACGACGACGACGGCGTGGCCGAGGTGCTGGAGCGCCTCTTCCCGTGACGCCGCGCGCCGCGACCTACAGGTAGGGGCCCGACGAACGCGATTGCGGCTTGTCGTCGTCCGCGGCGGCGCCCGGGGGCATCATCCCGGCGGGCAGGGCGCGGCGCATCTGCTCCAGCTGGGCGCGCGCCGCCATCTGCTGGGCGAACAGCGTCGTCTGGATGCCGTGGAACAGGCCCTCCAGCCAGCCGACGAGCTGCGCCTGCGCGATCCGGAGCTCCGCCTCGCTCGGCACGCTGCCGTCGGTGAACGGCAGCGACAGCCGGTCCAGCTCCTCGACCAGCTCCGGCGCGAGGCCGTCCTCGAGCTCCTTGATGGACGACTTGTGGATCTCCCGCAGCCGGGCTCGGCTCGCCTCGTCCAGCGGGGCGGCCTTGACCTCCTCCAGGAGCTGCCGGATCATCCCGCCGATCCGCATCACCTTCGCCGGCTGCTCGACCATCCCGGTCACCGACTTGGTCTCGTGCTCGCCCTCGGAACCGCCCTCCATGGCGATGCCGCCCGGGCCGACCACGAGCACCTGGGGTTCCTGTCCGGACTCGTTCTTCGAAGGGTCGCTCATTGTCCTCCTATCCTCCTACGGTCAGCAGGATCTTGCCGACGTGGCCGCTCTCCTCGAGCAGCCGGTGCGCACTCGCCGCGTCCGGCATCGGGAACCGCCGGTCGACGACCGGCCGGACGGCGCCCGATTCCAGCAGCGGCCACACATTTTCGCGTACTCCCGCCACGATCTCCGCCTTCTCCGCCGGCGGGCGGGAGCGCAGGGACGTGGGGTGGACCAGCGCCCGCTTGCGGAGCAGCTTGCCGATGTCCAGCTCGGCCTTCGTGCCGCCCTGCAGCCCGATCACCATCAGGCGGCCGCCGACGGCCAGCGCGTCCACGTTGCGGGCCAGGTACTTCGCGCCGATCACGTCCAGGATCACGTCGTACGGGCCGTGCTCGACGAAGTCGTCCTCGCGGTAGTCGACCGTCACGTCCGCGCCGAGCTCCCGGCAGCGGGCCGCCTTCTCCGCGCTGCCCACCGTCGTCACCACCCGCGCGCCGCGCGCCTTCGCGAGCTGGATCGCGTGCGTCCCGATTCCGCTGCCGCCGCCGTGGACGAGGAGCGTCTCCCCTTCGCGCAGCCCGGCGTGCATGAAGACGTTCGACCACACCGTGCACGCGACCTCCGGCAGACCGGCGGCGTCGACGACGTCCACCCCGCGCGGTACCGGGAGCACCTGCGCGGCGGGCACCGCGACCCGTTCGGCGTACCCTCCCCCGGCGAGCAGCGCGCACACCTCGTCGCCCGCATTCAGGCCCGTGACGTCCGGGCCGAGTTCCGCGACCCGTCCGGACACCTCTAGGCCCGGGTACGGGGAAGCGCCAGGTGGTGGCGGGTAGAAGCCCATCCTCTGCATGACGTCCGCGCGGTTCACCGCGCTGGCCACGACGTCGATCAGCACCTCGCCCGGCTTCGGCGCCGGATCGGGGACCTCCGTCCACTCCAGGACGTCGGGGTCTCCCGGCTCGCGGACAACGATCGCATGCATACCAGTCACGCTACCGGGCGAACCGGACCCGCCCGTTACCACGCCAACGTCGATCTCCACGCGGGATGCGTGGTATTGGTGCACGGGTATCCTGCACGGGGACCTTTTTGCCGACCTGCTCCGTGTTGATCATCAGAGGCGTGCCCGAGGGGGAAGAACGGTGGCAAGGAACGAGCACGACGGGCGTTCCCTGGAGGAGCGGCTGGCCTCTCTGGACGCGATGAGCGGCGAGCCGGCCGGGCAGTCCCCCGCCCCGGCCGCCGAGGGGGAGCAGAGCGCGGGGCCCGCCCCCGCCGAGAAGGAGAACGCGCCCCCGGAAGAGGACGCCCAGTCCCAGCCCCAGTCCCCGGTCGAGCAGACGGACCCGAACGCCAACCCCTGGCTCGCGGCTCCCCCCTCGTTCCAGCAGCCTTCCGAGACCGGCTACCCGCAGCAGACCTTCGGCGGGCCGCCGCAACCCCCGCCCTACGAGGGCGGCGCCCTGCCGCAGCCGTTCGACGGCGGGATGCTGCCCCCGCCGTACGCCGCCGGCTACCCGGGGTACGACCCGTCCCAGCCCC